>JAOPWJ010000002.1 GCA_025965715.1 Blastococcus sp.
GCGACCGAGATGGTCGTGACCATCAAGAACAAGGCCGTTGAGGCCTTCAACGAGATCATGAGGATGCCTGTCTGATGAAGTCGGCACTCGCCGGGACGCTGGAGCGCGCCCGCTCCACGTTCGCCACCGTCAGCCTGGGGCAGAAGGTCGTCATCGGCCTCCTGCTCATCGGGCTGCTGCTCGGCGGGTTCTTCTTCTACAGCTGGATCACCACGCCGACCCAGGCTCCGCTGTTTTCCAACCTCGCCTCCACCGACGCCTCCGCGATCGTGGACGAGCTGAACGCCGAGGGCGTCGCCTACACGCTGGCCGACGGCGGCGGGACGATCATGGTCGGCCAGGACCAGGTCTACGACCTGCGCCTGGCGATGAGCGGCAAGGGTCTCCCGGCCGGCCAGGACACCGGCTACGCCCTGCTCGACACCCAGGGCATCACGACCAGCGAGTTCCAGCAGCAGGTCACCTACCAGCGCGCGCTCGAGGGCGAGCTCTCCAAGACCCTCGAGGCGCTGGACGGCGTCAACCAGGCCGTCGTCCACGTGGCGCTGCCCAAGGACGAGGTCTTCGTCACCGAGCAGGCCAAGCCCACCGCCTCCGTCCTGCTGGACCTGGCCGCCGGGACGGCGCTCTCGGGCGAGCAGATCCAGGCGGTCACCAACCTCGTCTCCTCGAGCATCCAAGACATGGAGCCGGACCAGGTGACGGTCACCGACTCCACCGGCCAGGTCCTGTCGGCCGCCGGCACCGGCGTGAGCACCGCGGCGGGGGACGCGCGCTCGCAAGTGGAGAAGGACTACGAGACACGGCTCAAGGACAACGCCCAGGCGATCCTCGACCGCGTCGTGGGCCCCGGGCACGCCGTCGTCTCCGTCCGCGCCGACGTCGACCTCGACACGCGCGCGTCCACGTCGGAGACCTACACCTACAACAACGGGACGCCGCCGCTGTCCTCGAGCAAGACGACCGAGCAGTACGCCGGCAGCGGAACCCCGGTCGGCGGCGTCCTCGGCCCGGAGAACACGGCGGACGCCCTCGGCAACGCCGGCGGCAGCGACTCCAGCTACAACAAGGAGTCCTCGACCGACAACAACGCCGTCGACAAGACGACGTCGACGGTCGAGGCTGCACCGGGCAGCCTGAAGCGGCTCACCGTCTCCGTCGTCATGGACGACGCCGTCGCCGGCAACCTGAACCAGCAGCAGGTGACCGACCTCGTCGGCAACGCCGTCGGTCTCGACGTCGCGCGGGGCGACGGCATCACGGTCGCCGCGATGCCGTTCGACACGACCGCTTCCGACCAGGCGGCCGCCGAGATGGAGGCCGCCCGCGCGGCCGAGTCGAGCACCCAGATGTGGTCGATGATCCGCACCGGCGGCATCGCCGCCGGCATCGCGCTGATCATCCTGCTCGTCTGGTTGCGGTCCCGCCGGCGCGAGGAGGTCGACGAGGACTACGAGCCCCTCGAGCTCAGCGACGAGATGCTCGCCGAGCTCGACCGGCTGCGCATCCAGAGCACCCGGGAGGAGAGCGTGATCGACACCCGGCAGCAGGAGCTGGAGGCCACCGAACGGCAGCGGGTCCGCGGGGAGATCTCGGCCATGGTCAGCGAGCGCCCCGACGAGGTCGCCGCGATGTTGCGCGGCTGGCTGACCGAGAGCAGGTCATGAGCCGCCGTCCGGAAGCCGAGATCCACACCGAGCGCGCGCGCACGCGTCCGCCAGTCGACCGGGAGGAGGAGCGATGAGCATCGCCAGTGTCGAGCAGCTCGTGGGCCTCGGGGGCGGGTTCAACCTGCCCGCCGTTCCGCCGGAGCCTGCGCGTCCTGAGCTGCCCGGCGTCCGGAAGGCCGCCGTCTTCCTCGCTCAGATGACCAAGGAGGAGGCAGGCGCCATCCTGGCGCAGCTGCGCCCCCGCGAGGTCGAGGCCCTGACCCGTGAGCTGATGCGCCTGGGCTCGGTCGAGTCCGAGGACGTCGACGGAGTCATGAACGAGTTCCACAGCCTGATGACCGCGCAGCACTTCATCGGTCGTGGCGGCGTCGACTTCGCCCGCGAGATCCTCGCGGCGGGGCTGGGCGAGGACAAGGCCGAGGGCATCCTGTCGCGGCTGAACGTCGTCTACACCGAGGTGCCCTTCTCGTCGCTGCGCAATGCCGACGTCCGCCAGCTCGTCACGTTCCTCAAGGACGAGCACGCGCAGATCATCGCGCTGGTGTTGGCGCACCTGACCGCGGCCCAGTCCGCGGAGGTGCTCTCCGGCTTCGTGCCCGACCAGCAGGCGGAGGTCGCGCACCGCATCGCCACGATGGACCGGACCTCTCCGGAGATGGTCCGGCTAGTCGAGGAGGAGCTGGGCCGGCGCATGGGGTCCCTCCTGGCGAACCAGGACATGACGACCGTCGGCGGCGTCGAGACCCTCGTCGAGATCATCAACCGCTCCCCCCGGCCCACCGAGCGCTCCATCCTCGAGTGGCTGGACAACAGCGACCCCGAGCTCGCCGAGCAGGTCCGCTCGCAGATGTTCGTCTTCGAGGACATCGTCACCATCGACGACCGCTCACTGCAGCTCGTGTTGCGCGAGGTGGAGGCCAACGATCTGGCCACCGCGCTGAAGGGTGTGCGTCCCGACGTGCGCGACAAGGTCACCCGGAACCTGTCCGAGCGTGCCGCCGAGAACCTGGCCGAGGAGATCGAGATGCTCGGCCCGGTCCGCACCCGCACCGTCGAGGAGGCGCAGGCCAGGGTCGTCGGCATCATCCGCACGCTCGAGGAGCAAGGCGTTCTCACCCTGACCCGAGGACAGGACGATGAGTTCGTCTCGTGAGGGGGTCCTGCTCCGCGGCGGCGCCGCGCGGCAGGCCACCCTTTACCGAGACGTCGTGCCCGCCCCGCGCGAGGCCGATGCTCCGGCTGCGACGTCAGCCCAGGACTGCGCCCCGGTCTCCCAGCTGGCCACCGCGCTGCGCGACCTGCCCGCCGCGCAGGAGGCGCCGTCCGCGCCGGAGCCCGTCGACCGGCGCATGACCATCCGCCGAGCGGCGGACATGCCGGTCCCCGCGAACCGGCAGTCCTTCCGGCTCGGCGACGTCTACGCCGATGAGCTGGCGCGGTTGCGGCAGCAGGCGCGCGAGGAGGGCTTCGCGATCGGCCACGCCGAGGGCCTGACGGCGGCCGAGGCCGTCGTCGCCCAGGTCGAGCGCGCAGCGGCCGACCGGCTGGCCGACGTCCAGGCGCGGTGGGAGCGGCGGATGGCCTCGGCCACCGCGGCGCTCGGCGCGGCGGTGACGCGGCTCGACGAGGCGGCGCTCCCGGTCGCCGACGACGTGCGGGAGACCCTCATCGGCGCGACCCTCACCCTGGTCGAGGACCTGCTCGGGCGGGAGCTCGCGCTGGCCGACTCCCCCGTGCTCGACGCCGTCCGTCGCGCGCTGACCCTCTGCCCCGTCGATGCCCCGGCCGTCGTCCGCGTCCACCCCGACGACCTCGCCGAGCTGTCGGCCGACTCCCTGGCCGCGCTGCCGGACACCGTCCGGGTGGTGGGCGACGACCAGATCGAGCGGGCCGGCGCCGTCGCCGAGACCGGCGTTCGCCGGATCGACGCCCAGATCGGCACCGCGCTCGAACGGGTGCAGGCGGTGCTCACCGCATGAGCATTCCTCCCGCCCTGCTCGACCGGGCCCGTGCCGCGGCACGGCCGCAGGTGACCGGCTCGGTGACCGGCGCCATGGGCCTCACCCTCACCGTCGACGGCCTGTCCGCCGCCGTCGGCGACCTCGTGGAGATCAACCCCACCGACCGGCCGCTGCTGGCCGAGGTCGTCGCCGTGGGCCGGGACCGGCTCACCTGCATGCCGCTGGGCACACTGTCCGGGGTACACGCCGGCGCGCCGGTCCGGGCCACGGGAATGCCCCTGCAGGTACCGGTCGGCGAGGAGCTGCTCGGCCGGGTGCTCGACGGCCTCGGCCGGCCCGTGGACGGCGGACCGCCACTGGGCTCGCGCGTCTCCTACGTGGACCTGGCCAGCGAGACGCCGCACGCGCTCACGCGCACCCGCGTCGAGGAGCCCTTGACCTTCGGCGTCCGCGCCCTGGACACCCTCGTGCCGTGCGGCAAGGGGCAGCGACTGGGCATCTTCGCCGGGTCGGGCGTCGGCAAGTCCAGCCTGCTTGCCCAGATCACTCGCGGCACGGACGCCGACGTGCGCGTCATCGGCCTGATCGGCGAGCGTGGCCGCGAGGTACGCGAGTTCCTCGAGGAGAACCTCGGCCCCGACGGGATGGCCCGCACGGTGGTCGTCGTCGCCACCTCCGACGAGCCGCCCCTGGTCCGGCTCAAGGCTGCGTTCGTGGCCACCCGCATCGCCGAGTCGTTCCGCGACGAGGGCCGCGACGTCCTGCTGCTCATGGACTCGATCACCCGGACCGCGATGGCCCAGCGCGAGGTCGGCCTGTCCGCCGGGGAGCCGCCGGCGACGCGGGGCTACCCGCCGAGCGTCTTCGCGATGTTGCCGCAACTGCTGGAGAAGGCCGGGACGGGAACGACCGGCTCGATCACCGGCCTCTACACGGTCCTGGTCGAGGGCGACGACCACAACGAGCCGATCGCCGACACAGCGCGGTCGATCCTCGACGGGCACATCGTCCTCACCCGCAAGCTGGCGACGGTGGGGCACTTCCCCGCCATCGACGTGCTCGAGTCCATCTCCCGCGTCGCCACCGCCGTCGTCCCCCCGGCCCAGATGGCCGACGCCCGCGAGGTGCGCCGGTTGATGGGGGCACTTCGGGACGTCAAGGAGCTCATCGAGATCGGGGCATACCAGGCAGGCAGCGATCCGCTGGTCGACCGCGCGCGTGGCCTCGCGCCGCACATCGAGGCCTTCCTCCAGCAGCCGTTGGGTGAGTCCACCCCGGCGCCGGAGTCGTGGGCGTGGCTGCAGCGCATCGTGCGGTCGACATGAGGCGGGCCGCGTTCCGTCTGCAGCCGGTCCTGGAGCTGCGTCGCGCCCAGGAACGGGCCGCGGCGGTCGCCTCGGCCGACGCGTCGCGCGTGGCGGCCCAGGCCGACTCCCGGGCCACCGACCGCGAGAGCGCGCTGGCGGGGGCGAGACTCCCGGCGTCCCTGCCGCCGGGCTCCTTCATCGCCGCCATGACGCTGCTGCGCGCCGCCGCCTCCGACGCCTCCGAGTCGCGCGCGCTGGCGATCGCGCAGGCCGAGACGGCGGCGCTCGTCCGGTCGGAGTGGACGGCGGCGGCGCAGCGCACGAAGGGTCTCGAACGGCTGCGCGAGCGTTATCTGCTGGCCCAGCGCATGGCCGAGGCGGCCGCCGAGGAGCGCACGGTGGACGACCTGGTCACCGGCCGAGCCGGCCGCGTCCGCGATCGGGAGGACGTGCCGTGGACGGAGTGACGCAGGTCCAGTCGCGGATCGCCGAGATCCAGACCCGCCTCCTGTCGCTGCGGCAGACGACCGGCGGCGGGTGGAGCGCGGCCGCCTCGGCGGCCGGACTCGATGGGACGACGTCGGTGAGCGGCGACTATGCGAGCCCGGAGACCCCGGTCACCGGGAGCACGGTGGTCACCGAGGCGCAGAAGTACCTCGGCGTGCCCTACCTGTGGGGCGGCACCGACCCGACGAAGGGGCTGGACTGCTCCGGGTTCACCCAGGCCGTGTACGGCAACCTGGGCATCGACCTCCCCCGGACGTCGTCCCAGCAGGCCACCGCCGGAGAGGCCGTGGCCTCCCTGGGCGACGCCCGCCCGGGGGATCTGCTCTTCTTCGACCACTCCTCCTCGCGCGCCGGCATCGATCACGTGGGCATCTACATCGGCAACGGTCAGATGATCGCCGCACCGAAGGCCGGGGAGACGGTCTCGATCAAGGACGCCGGCAGCCCGACGGTGATCCGCCGCGTCATCCCCGACCAGGCGACGGCGGCCACGACGGCCGGTGGAACGGCACTGGCCGGCGTCCCCTACGCCGACCTGTTCACCCGCGCGGGCAACCGTCACGGCGTCGACCCGTCCCTGCTGGCCGCTGTCGCGTCGCAGGAGTCGGGCTTCGACTCGCAGGCGGTGTCGAATGCCGGCGCCCGGGGCCTGATGCAGTTCATGCCGACGACCGCCTCGGGCCTGGGCGTGAACCCGCTCGACCCGGCGTCGGCGATCGACGGCGCCGCGCGCTACCTGAGCAGCCTCAAGACCCAGTTCGGCTCGACCGAGCTGGCGCTGGCCGCGTACAACGCCGGGCCCGGGACGGTTCGCCGCTACGGCGACGTCCCGCCCTACGCCGAGACCCAGAACTACGTCCGCGCCGTCATGGCCAAGGCCCAGGCCTACACGTGACCGGCCGGCCAGGAGGAATCATGACCGCTGCCGTCAACTCACTGCCGGGCGTGCGCGCGGCGTCCGGACGCGCCCCGGACGGGGGAGGTACGGACAGCGCCGCCCCCTTCGCCTCGGCCCTGGACGACGTCCTCGCCCGGAGCCGTCCCGCCGAGGGGCCGGCCGCCTCCGACCGGGCTGCCCAGCGCCGTGCGGACCGCGCGGCCGAGCGCGCAGCCGGGCGCAACGGGGAGCAGGACGACCGGACCACCGATCGGCTGCCCGACCGGGTCGACGCGGCTGCCCGGCGGGCCGAGGCCACGGCCGACCGGGCAGAGGACGCAGCCGCGGACACAGGTGCCGACACAGCACAGGACGTCAGCCGGAACGCCGACGGGTCGACGGAGCGGTCCCTCGACCAGGCCGCCGCGGAGCCCGCCGACCCGACGGCCGACCCCGGGCCGGCACCAGCCACGGATCCGGCTTCCCGGGGCCTGCCCGCCACGCTCTGGGCCCTGGTGACGGCGGCCGCGGTGCCGGCGGTGCAGCCGCCGGCCACTCCCACCGGAGCAGCGCCTGCAACCAACGGTCCGGTCGCGGGTCCTTCCGTGCCGGACGCCTCGACCGCGGTCGCCGCGGCTGCGGGGGCGCCCACCGTTCCAGGCGCGCAGGCCGCGGTCGCGATGCCGGTACAGCTCCCTGACGTCCCCGGACCGTCGGCCCGCCCCCTCGCGGTGCCGGCGACGCACGCTCCCCCGGCGGCCGTTGCCCTGTCCGACCAGGCCGCCCCGGCGGCGGCCGCGGTTCTCGGCTCGATGGGAGTCTCCGTCGTGGCCGGTTCGGCCGTCCCGCCCTCCGCGACCGCGCTCCCCCGCGAGGCATCCGCCGTGCCGGCGGTCGACGTCGGCCGCGCCGGGGAGCAGCCGGCAGGCTCCCCCGCGACGGCCGCTCCCCTCGACGCCGCCACCATGGCTGCCGCGACCAGGGTGACGCCCAGCAACGCGCCGCCCGGCATCCCCTCACCCGGCATCCCCTCACCCAGCATCCCGTCGCCGACCAACCCCTCGCCCAGCAACCCGTCGCCCACCACCGGCGGGGACGTATCGGCGATCGGCGCCACCGGCGCGGTGCCGGGAGGCGCCGTCACCTCCTCGGCTACCGCACCGACCGGCGACCCGGCGTCTGCCGATGCGGGAACCACGGGCCAGAACGGCTCCTCCGCTGTCCCGGCGTCCGACGGGGTCGCCGAGACGCCGCTCCCCAGCCCGGTCGCCGCACCGGCTCCGGCCACGCCTTCCGCGGCTTCCGCCGTGACCACTCCCGGCGACGCCCTCGCGCCGCCGGCCGGCTCGCAGGTGGCCCGCCACGTCGCCGTCCTCCGTGGCGCGCCCGACGGCACGCACACGATGACCTTGGTGCTCACGCCCGAGACCCTCGGTCCGGTCGAGGTGCAGGTCACTGTCAGCAAGGGATCGGTCGACCTGACCCTCCGCGGGGCGCACGAGCACGGCCGTGCGGCCCTGCTGGACTCGCTCCCCGATCTGCGCCGCGACCTGGAGACCGCCGGGCTGACCTGCACCCGGCTCGAGGTGGACCGCGACACGGGCGGGTCACGGCTCTCCCAGCAGGGGAGCCAGCAGCAGGCCTTCGGGGACCGCTCCGGTCAGCAGGACCGCGGCGACAGGTCACGACCCTGGCTGCGCGCTGCCGATATCACCGGAAGCGGGCCCACCCGACCGTCCCAGCGATCCACGTCATCCGGCGTGGACGTGCTTGCCTGAGCGAGGAGACAGCCACATGAGCAGCCCAGTCAGCGGGGCCGGTCCCACGGCCGCCGGGGCAGCCGCGGCCGCCACGGCCACGGCAGCCGCCCGGGCGTCGGCGTCGGCCACCACGACGATCGAGCGTTCCGACCAGATGGGGTCGGACACCTTCCTGCAGCTGCTGGTGGCGCAGATGCGCTACCAGGACCCGTCCAACCCGGCGAGCAGCACCGACTTCATCGCCCAGACGGCGACCTTCACCCAGGTCGAGAAGCTCGAGCAGCTGGTCACCCAGAACGCCTCGATGCTGGTCATGCAGGAGTCCGCTACCGCCGGGGCGCTGGTGGGGCGCACCGCCACCTACACCGACGACAACGGCGAGTCGGTGACCGGTCTGGTGACCTCGGTTCAGCTGGCCACCACGGGCACCGAGGCCGCGGCGACCATCGGCGGCAAGAGGGTCGCGGTCGGCCGCCTCACCGAGATCTCCGGCACGACGCCGGCCACCTGACCCCGCGCCAGCCCTCCCGACTTCCCCGCCGACCGGCGACCCACGACCGAGGAGTTCCTCCCCATGTTGCGTTCCATGTTCTCCGCCATCTCGGGCCTGCGGGCCCACCAGACCAAGCTCGACGTCACGGGCAACAACATCGCCAACGTCAACACGGTCGGATTCAAGGGAAGCCAGACGGTCTTCCAGGACACGCTGTCCCAGGTCATCCGGGCCGGCGGCGCCGCGGCGGAGAACCGCGGTGGCACCAACCCTGCCCAGGTGGGTCTCGGCGTGAAGGTGGCCGCGATCACGACCAACTGGAACCAGGGCGCCACGCAGAGCACCGGGCGGGCGACCGACTTCATGATCGAGGGCGACGGGTTCTTCGTGACCCGTAACGGCAACGAGAGCCTCTACACCCGCGCCGGCTCGTTCGACTTCGACAGCACCGGCAAGCTGGTGACCGCCGACGGGTCGATCCTGCAGGGCTGGATGGCCCAGCCGGACGGCGCCATCAACCCCAACGGGCCGGTCAAGGACCTCTCCGTTCCGTACGGCCAGACGGTCGCGCCAGTGGCCACCACCACCGGCAGGCTGGCCGGCAACCTTCCGTCGGGCAATGCGGCGGGCACCAGCGTGCAGACCGCGACCACCATGTTCGACCAGCAGGGCGTCGGCCACGACGTGAGCTACACGTTCACCAAGGACACCACCGACGACTGGGACCTGGCAGTCACCGTCGACGGTGCGCCGATGACACTCAGCGACTCCGACGTCACGTTCAACCCCGATGGCACCATCCTGAACCCGGCCTCGCCCTCCACGGTCACCTTCACCCCCGGCCTGGCCGGCTGGCCGGGCCCGGTGACACTGGACCTCAGCGGGATCAAGCAGTACGGCAGCGCCAACACCGTTTCCGCCACCGCGCAGAACGGGTTCGCGATGGGTTCCCTGGAGTCGTTCAGCCTGGGCAACGACGGCACGATCACGGGCATCTACAGCAACGGTCTGCGTCAGGCCATCGGCCAGCTCGCCATGGCCTCCTTCAACAACCCCGGGGGGCTGGAGAAGGCCGGCAACAGTTCCTTCCGCGTCGGTGACAACTCCGGCAACGCGATGGTCGGTCAGGCCGGCACCGGTGGCCGCGGCGTGCTGAACGCCGGCGCGCTGGAGATGTCCAACGTCGACCTCGCCGAGGAGTTCACCGGGCTGATCGTGGCCCAGCGCGGGTTCCAGGCCAACAGCCGCGTGATCACCAGCTCTGACGAGATCCTGCAGGACCTGGTCAACCTCAAGCGCTGATGAAGGGCCTCCCTCCGCCCCGCCACTCGCACGCTCGTGACGGGCCCCTGGAGGGGGGCCGGACGGCCCGGTCGCCCCGAGGGGCTGGCCGGGCCGTTCGGCTCAAGGGAAACCCCTGCCCGGCCGATGAGATCAGTGCCCACAACGATGCCCTGCCCCGCCCTCCCGGCGAAGCCGTCCCCGCCCCGGCGGGACCCCACCGAGCAAGAGGACCTCCCGTGATCCGTGTGACGCGCCTGAACGGTGAGCGGTTCGCGCTCAACCCGGACCTCATCGAGCGGGTCGAGGCGCATCCCGACACGGTCGTCTTCCTCGTCGACGGCACCAAGTACGTGGTCAGGGAGAGCGTGGACGAGGTGCTCCTGGAGATCCGCGAGTACCGCGCCGGCATCCTCGCCACCTCCTACGAGATGGACCGCGGCGAGTACCGGGCCGCCCCGGCAGGGGACGGCGTCGCCGAGATGTCCTCCGTCGTCCCGTTCCCGAGCCGAGAGGAGCGCTGATCCATGGATCCGGCCACACTGATCGGCATCGTCCTGGCGCTGGGCTCGCTGCTGGCCATGATGATCATGGAGGGCTCCAGCCCTCTGGCGATCGTCCTGCTGCCGCCGCTGATCCTCGTCTTCGGCGGCACCTTCGGTGCCGCGATCGCGGGCTCCGCCATGGCGGACGTCAAGAAGATTGGCGGCTGGTTCAAGCTCGCCCTGCTGCCGGCCAAGGTTCCCCCGGTGAGTGACCGGATCGCCACCCTGGTGAGCCTCGCCGAGAAGGCCCGCAAGGAGGGCCTGCTGGCGCTCGAGGCGCAGGTCAAGGACATCGACGACCCGTTCCTCAAGCGCGGTCTCCAGATGGGCATCGACGGCACCGACCCCGAGGAGCTGCGCACCGTCCTCGAGGGCGAGATCACGGCCAAGAAGAGCGAGGACAAGGTCGCGGCCAAGTTCTTCACCGCCATGGGCGGCTACGCGCCGACCATCGGCATCATCGGCACGGTCGTGGGGCTGATCCACGTGCTGGAGAACCTGTCCAGCCCGGAGAGCCTGGGCCCGTTGATCGCCAGCGCCTTCGTGGCGACGCTGTGGGGCGTGCTGTCGGCGAACCTCTTCTGGCTGCCCATGGGCGCGAAGATCACGCGGATCAGCGAGCTCCAGGCCGCTCAGATGGAGCTGCTCGTCGAGGGCATCACCGAGATCCAGGCCGGCACCAGCCCACGCGCCGTCCGCCAGAAGCTGACCGCCCTCGTGCCGCCGAGTGAGGTCGCGCGGGAGGCGGCATGAGCACCGCTCCGCACCCGGGCCGCAGGCGGCCCAAGAAGCACGAGGAAGAAGAGCACGAGAACCACGAGCGGTGGCTGGTGTCCTACGCCGACATGGTCACCCTCTTGATGTGCCTGTTCATCGTGCTCTTCGCGATGAGCCAGGTCGACAAGGCCAAGTTCGCGGCGCTGGCCAGCGGGCTCTCCCAGAGCTTCGGCGCCCCCATCGCCGTCCTCCCCGGCACCACGCCCGAAGGCTCGGTGCTCGACGGCCTCCCGGGGGCGGTCGACATCGCGTCGGCCATCCCGCCCGAGGAGACCGTCGAGCAGGCCGACGTGGACAAGGCAGCGAGCCAGGCCGCCCTGCAGCGGGCCAAGAACGTCGCCGCCGAGGCGGCCGCGGCCTACGAGGACATGTCCGAGGCGCAGAAGAAGATCGACGCCGCCCTGACCGCCGCCGGTTTCGCCGACGCCGTCCGCTACCAGATCGACGAGCGCGGCCTCGTGGTGCACATCGTCGCCGACGCCGTGCTCTTCGACGCCGAACAGGCGGCGCTGCGACCCCAGGGCCGAGCCATCCTCGACGCCGTAGCCCCCTCGTTGACGGAGCTCCGCAACGTGCTCCGCGTCGAGGGCCACGCCAACCACCTGCCGGTCACCCCCGGCGGCCCGTGGCCCTCCAACTGGGAGCTGTCGAGCTACCGGGCGTCGACGGTGCTGCGCTACCTGGCCGGAGACGGCGTGCCCGAGGTCCGCATGTCGGCCACCGGCTACTCGTCGACCCGTCCGATGGTGCCCGAGTCCGATCCCACCGCGATCTCCGTCAACCGCCGCGTCGACATCGTCGTCCTGTCCACCGCCTCGGCAGAGGCCAACGCGCTGCTGCCGGGCATCGATGCCGCCCACCGAGGAGCCACCCCATGAGCAAGGACAAGAACGCCGACACCGACGAGACGTCGGCGCAGGGCCGCAAGAAGAAGCGGATGCTGGTCCTGCTGGTCGTGGTGCTCGCCGCGGCCGGCGCGGGGTACTTCTTCTTGTTCGCCGGTTCCGGCGACGCCGCGGCCGAGGAGCCGGTGGCCGGCGAGGTGCTTCCGGTGGAGCCGGTGGCGGTCAATCTGGCCGGCGGCGGCTACCTGAAGATCGGCGTTGCCCTGCAGCTGACCGAGGACGTCGGCGAGGAGGTTCCCGACGGCTCCAAGGCGCTCGACCTGGTCATCGAGACCTTCTCGCAGGCGGCACCCGCCGACGTCACCGGGGCCCGCGACGCGCTGAAGGCAGCACTCCAGAAGAAGATCGTGGAGGCCTACGAGGGCGAGGTCATGGGGATCTACTACACGGAGTACGTGACCCAGTAGGAGAAGGACCCCGTCCACCCACCTGTCGCAGACTCAGGACGGCGCCCTGGACGGGGCCGCACAGCGCAGCACCACCCCTGGCATCACCTGTCACACCCTTCCCGACGGCCGGCCGCGCCCGCAGCGCCGCCGGTCAGGGTCGGCCCGTTGTCCGCCGATGAGTGACAACGTGACCCAACCCGAGACCGGACCGGACGCCCCCGAGGCGGGTCCGCTGTCACCGGCTGCGTCACCGGAATCCACGCGGCCTGGAGTCCCCGAGGCGGAGTTCCGGCAGGCCCTGGCTCCCGCCGCGACACCCTTCGTCCCGCCGGCCGCCTCCGGCCCCGGCGTCGGGCGGAGCCGCCGCGGCGAGCCGCGCACCTACGACTTCCGCCGGCCCACGAAGCTCTCCCGTGAGCACGTCCGGGTCCTGCAGATCGCGCAGGAGGCGTTCGCCCGCCAGGCGACCACGATCCTGACCACGCTGCTTCGCGCGGGCGCGCGCATGGAGCTGCAGAACATCGAGCAGTTCTCCTACGACGACTATCTGGCCACCCTGCCGGATCAGGTCTTCATCACGACGTTCACCATCGAGCCACTCGCAGGGAAGGGCATGCTCGCCTACCCCCTGGACATCGCCATGGCCACCGTCGACCACATGCTGGGCGGTTCCGGCCGGGCCGCACAGCCCAACCGGCCGATGACGGCGATGGAGAGCACCATCACCACGCACCTGCTCACCCGGCTGCTCGACGAGTTCGCCCGTTCGTTCGCGACCATCACCGAGCTGCAGCCTGCGTTGAACGGGTTCGAGTACAACCCGCAGCTGGCCCAGGCCGCGGCGGGCTCGGACACGGTCATGGTGGCCTCCTTCGCCATGGCGATCGGCACCCGTGAGGGTGAGGCGACGCTGGTCCTCCCGTTCTCATCCTTCGCGCAGGCGCTGAACAACGCCGCCTCCCCGCAGCTCTCGGAGAATGCGATCGCCAAGCGCAAGCGGGCCCACGAGGCGCTCACTGCCCGGCTCAACCTCGTTCCGGTCGACGTGAGCGTCCGGTTCGCGCCGCTGTCGGTGAGCTCGGCCGACCTGCTCTCCCTGGCCGTGGGTGACGTGCTGCTGCTGCGGCATCCGCCGGACAGCCCGCTCGAGGTCACCACCAACGACGTGACGTTCGCCTACGCGATCGCCAGCAACCACCGTCGCCGACTGGCCGCCGCCATCGTGCCGACCCCGTACGCCGCGAAGGACACCGCATGAGCGCCTCCCGCACCGACTCGTCCCAGGACTCCCAGACCGTCTCAGAGGTGGTCGCCGCGGCGGCCCGGGCGGCCGCCGCACTCGTGCCCGCCACCTCCGCCCTCGTCGCGGGCGCACCGGTCAGCGATCCGGACACCGTGCCACTGCCCGCGAACGCCGCCTCGGCGGTCACCGCCAGCCTGTCGGGCGAGGTCAGCGGGGACGTCGTCCTGGTGATCTCGGCCGACGTGGTCGAGGCCCTGAAGAACTCCCCCGTCGGCCGGCTGGACGTCGCCGCCGCCCTGCGGCCCGCGCTCGAAGCGGCCGCGGCCACCCTCGGCCGGGTCAGCATCGCGTCGGAGCGCGTCGAGGAGCCGGTCGCCGCGCTGGACGGACTGCGCGACAAGGGCATGTTCGTGGCGGTCCCGCTGCTGGCCGGCGGTGAGCACCAGGCGACCTTCGCCCTGCAGGTCACCCTCCCGGCGGCCCGCGCCCAGCGGGGCAGCCTGGACCTGCTCCGGCACGTCGCGATGGAGGTGACGGTCGAGATCGGCCGCACCCGCATGACCGTGCAGGAACTACTGTCCCTCCACCCCGGCGAGGTCGTCGAGCTGGACCGCGCCGCCAGCGCACCGGCCGACCTGCTGGTCAACGGCACCCTCATCGCCCGCGGCGAGGTCGTCGTCGTGGACGAGGACTTCGGGCTGCGGATCAGCGAGATCGTCACCGACGCCGCCGCGTCCGAGATCGGGCAGGTCGGCGCATGACCTGGATGATCGTCCGGCTGATCTTGTCCCTCGGCTTCATCGCCGCGGTGCTGCTGTTCGCCGCCCGCCTGGCCAAGAAGCGCGGCCTGGGTCAGGGCAACGGACTCATCGAGGTCGTCGCCCGGCAGCGCATGGGCCGCACCAGCACCGTCAACGTCCTCCGGATCGCCGACGTCGTCCTCGTGGTCGGCGCGACCGAGGAGTCGGTCACGCTGCTGGCCGAGGTCGACGCCGAAGCGGTCGACGCCGCCCTGCGCGAGCGCGCCCCGGCGCGTCTCGGCGCCGCCGACCGGGGGGCCGTCGGGGATTCCTCCGCGCTGGCCGCCCGGTCCTCGACCGGCGCGCTGGCCGGCTCGGTGTTCGACCGCAACGGCTGGAGCGCCCTGGTCCACCAGCTGCGCGAGCGGACGGTCCGGCGTTCATGACCGCGCCCGCCCGCGCTCTGCCGCGGTCGGTGGCATCGGCGTCCGCGCGGCGTGCGGCGGTCGTGCTGGTACTCACGCTGCTGTGCACGGTCACGGCGATCCTGCTCGCCGGGTCCGCCTCCGCGGCGCCCACGGACCCGGTGGCGCCCGTCGCCCCCGTGGCCCCGGTCGTCCCCGGCGCCGGATCGGTGGACATCTCCATCGGCGACGGCTCCCCCAGCAGCTCGATCACCCTCATTCTCGCGATCACGGTGCTGTCCATCGCGCCGTCCGTGCTCCTGCTCGCCACCTCGTTCACCAAGATCATCGTCGTCCTGGCCCTGACCCGGAACGCGCTCGGGCTGCCTTCCTCGCCGCCCAACCAGGTGCTGACCGGCATCGCGCTGTTCCTGACCCTGTTCGTGATGGGGCCTGTCTTCTCCGACATCAACGAGGTCGCGGTCCAGCCCTACATGGACGGCAAGGCGACCGTCTCCCAGGCCTACGACGCCGGCGTCGTGCCCCTGCGGGAATTCCTCCTCGGCAACACCCGGGAGGACGAGCTGAAGCTGATGATCGGGCTGTCCGGCGAGGACGCCCCGGCCACCGTGAGCGAGGTCAGCATGACCACGCTGATCCCGGCGTTCGTCCTGTCGGAGCTCAAGAGCGCCTTCATCATCGGGCTCGTCGTGTTCATCCCGTTCCTGGTGCTGGACATGCTGGTCAGTGCCGCGTTGATGGCGATGGGCATGATGATGGTGCCGCCGACCGTCGTGTCGCTGCCGTTCAAGCTGCTGCTCTTCGTCGTCGTCGACGGCTGGGCGCTGATCACGACAGCCCTCGTGGGCTCCTACGGGGGAAGCGGCTGATGAGCGACGCAGACGTCACCGAGATCGCGGCCCAGACCATGATGCTGGCCGCCAAGGTCGCCGCCCCCGTCCTGCTGACCGCCCTGCTGGTCGGCTTCCTGATCTCGCTGTTCCAGGCCGCGACGCAGATCCAGGAACCGACGCTCTCCTTCGTGCCGAAGATGATCGCCGTCGCGATCGCGCTCCTGGTCACGGGCAACTGGGTGCTCGCGGAGCTGGTGAGCTTCACGCAGAGCCTGTTCGACCAGCTTCCCGCGCTGCTCGATCGGACCTGACGCCGATGGACCTCTCGGTCCCGACCGTCACGCTGGCCGCGCTCCTGCTGGGCACGGCCCGCGCGACGGGGTTCGTGGTGCTGGCCCCGCCGTTCAGCTCGCGGAGCATTCCGCTGCCCGTCAAGGGTGCCTTCGCCCTCGCACTCTCACTACTGCTGTCGACCCAGATCGCACCGGGACTGCCGGAGATCACCACGGGGTTCCTGCTGGTCAGCGCCGTGACCGAGGCGATCATCGGCGCGGCCCTGGGCTTCGTCGTCCAGGTCCTGTTCACCGCGGTGCAGATGGCCGGCGACCTCATCGACGTCACCGGCGGCTTCTCGCTGCAACCGGCCTTCGACCCGCTGTCGCTGACGCAGAACGCCTCGATCGGCCGGCTGCACTACCTGCTCGCCTCCACGCTGCTGTTCACCAGCGGTGGGCACCTGATGCTGGTCAAGGGCTTCGCGACGTCCTACGAGGGGCTGCCCGTCGGCGGTGACGTGCCGACCGACCAGCTGGGCGCCGTGCTGATCAAGGCCTTCTCGATGATGTTCCTGGCCGCGCTGCAGATCGCCGGGCCGATGGTGGCCGTGCTCCTGCTCGCCGACGTCGCCCTGGCCCTGCTCAGCCGTGCCGCGCCGGCGCTGAACATCTTCTCTTTCGGGTTCCCGGTCAAGATCCTGCTCACGCTGACCATGCTCGGGCTGACCTTTCCGCTGCTCCCACCCGCCCTGGACGCCCTCATCGAGCACGCGGCCCGGGCGATGGTCTCCCTCCGGAGCGGCTGATGGCAGGCATCCGTGGCTAAGGACGGTCCCGGCGGTGAGAAGACCGAGAAGCCGACTCCCCAGCGCCTGAAGAAGGCGCGCAAGGAGGGGCAGATCCCCCGTACCCAGGAGCTGGGTACGTGGCTGGGAGTCGCGGCGGCGAGCGTCCTGCTGCCCATGATGGTCGGCAACGCCTTCGAGTCGGCGCAGCGGCTGTTCGTGCAGATCGGATCGATCGCCTCCCATCCGGAGACCGCGGCGCTCTCGCCCCTCATGGGGCAGGCGCTGACCGCGTTCATGACCGCGGTCCTGCCCCTGGCGCTGGGCATGATGCTCGTCGGAACGCTCGCCTCGGTGGCGCAGGGTGGCGTCACCTTCTCGACGAAGTCGATGAAGCCGACGCTGAAGAAGCTCAACCCGTTCCCTGGGATCAAGCGCATGTTCGGCACCCAGGGGCTGTGGGAGTCGATCAAGGCCCTGCTCAAGACGGCGGCGCTCGGCATCGTCGTCATCGTCACCAGCGACCGGGCGCAGACGCTCGTGTCGTCGGCCGGGGCGCTGCCGCTGTCAGCGGTCACGGACACGTTCACCGCCTCGGCGATCCTGATGTTCCGCGTCGTCGCGATCACCGGCCTCGTCATCGCCGTCGCGGACTACGTGGTCGTGCGGATGAAGACCATGAAGAACCTGAAGATGAGCAAGTACGAGATCACCCAGGAGCACAAGCAGTCCGAGGGTGACCCGCACATGAAGGCCCACCGACGCGGCGTCCAGATGGCCATGTCGCGCAACCGCATGATGAGGGAGGTCGCCGACGCCGACGTGCTGCTGGTCAATCCGACCCACGTCGCCGTGGCGCTGAAGTACGACGCGAGCCGGGGTGCGCCCCGGGTGGTCGCGAAGGGGGCCGGCGAGGTTGCCGCCCGGCTGCGCGCCCTCGCCGAGGAGGCACGGGTGCCGATGGTGCTCGACATTCCGCTCGCCCGTGCCCTGCACGCCTCGTGCGACCTGGGCCAGGAGGTGCCGGCGCAGCTGTTCACCGCCGTTGCGCGCGTCCTGGCCTTCGTCATGCACCTCGGTGCCCGCGGCGTGCGAGGTGGGTTCCACCGGCCCGGCTTCGAGCCGCCGGCCCTCGACGGTCTGCCGAAGGCCGGCCGGCGCCGCGTGGCCGCCGCGTGACAGCGGACCCCTCGCTGCCCCCCACCGCTGGATAGCTCGCGGCGGAACCCTGCGGGGCGGCCGCCACGGACGACCGAGTACCGGCAGCATCGACGACTGCCGATGAGAAGGACGTGATCCGTCGCCTGTTCGCCACCCGTGGGACGGGCGCGTGAAGGGCATGGGCAAGATTGCCGTGCCCATCGGCGTGGTGGCCATCGTCCTCATGCTGGTGGTGCCGCTCCCGGCGCCGCTCATCGACCTGCTGCTGGGCCTGAACATCACGGCCTCGCTACTGATCCTGCTCGTGGCGATGCAGATCAGGAAGCCGCTGGACTTCGCGGTCTTCCCGTCGCTGCTGCTCGTCGCGACCCTGTTCCGACTCTCGCTCAACGTGTCCTCGACGCGGCTGGTGCTCACCGACGGCTACGCCGGCAAGGTCATCGAGGCGTTCGGCCACTTCGTCATCGGCGGCTCGCTGGTGGTCGGCCTGGTGATCTTCGTGATCCTGACGATCGTCCAGTTCGTGGTCATCACCAACGGTGCCGGCCGCGTCGCCGAGGTCGGCGCCCGGTTCACCCTCGACGCGATGCCCGGCAAGCAGATGGCGATCGACG
>JAOPWJ010000020.1 GCA_025965715.1 Blastococcus sp.
TGACGGGCTCCCTCGCTAACCTCCGCCCGTGGGGATGTTCGGAAAGTTCGCCTACAGCGCCGGGCGGTGGACCACCGACGGGCCCACCGCCGTCCCGTTCCTGCTGATCGACATCCACGACAGTGACGTGGCGACGGTCGACTACCGGGCGGCCGACGCGACCGGCGGACGCTTCTTCCTCGGCTACGAGCCGCGCGTCTACTTCGAGGAACCGGGCGCCGCGGCGCCGGTCGACGTCGTCGCGGAGTCCGAGGGCTTCGCCCGGTGGCTCCTCGAGGCGGAGGGGCGGGAGCTCGACCCGGCGGAGGTGCGGCCGTTGCTTGCCGCCCCGGACGGCGCGCCGCCCAAGGACGAGGTCGTCGAGGAGACCGTGGCGCGGCTGCTCACCCTCGCCGGCCTGCCCCTGCCCGACTGGCCGACCGACACCGACGCCCCCGCCGGTTAGTCACGTCGTTCCCCGCCGATGCCTGAGCGGAGTGGACTCGTGCAGGTCACGAGCACGAATCCACTCCGCCTGCTGGTTCTCCGCGGGCGGCGGCGGGGTCACCACGGCCACCCGCTCGTCCAGTCCGACCGTCTGGCCGGCTGTGACCCCGAGCTCGGTGACCGTTCCTGCGACGGGAGCGGTCAGCACGTGCTCCATCTTCATCGCCTCGACGACCAGCAGCGGGGTTCCCGCTGCCACCTCGTCACCGACCGCGGCCTGCACCACGATGACGGTTCCCGGCATCGGCGAGGTGACGGCGCCACTCCCCGCCACCGCCCCCGCCGACGAGGACAGCCGCTCCTGCTCGCGGAGCGCGGTCACGTGCCCGTCGGCGGCAAGCCACACGGTGCCGCCCTCGTGCACCGCGAAGTACGTCGCGGTCAGCCCGTCGAGGGTCGCGGTCAGCCGGTCGCCGTCCCGGATCGCCCGGGCGGTCACCGGCTCGCCGTCCCCGACCCGCACTTCGGCCGCGGTGGACCGGCCGCGCAGGCGCACCACCACCGGTTCGCCGCCTGCGACCTGCAGCCGGCGCACCGTCCACGCGGGCTCGCCGAGCCGCCAGCCGTCCGGCACGTCCCACCGGTCGACGACGCCACCGGTGGGCTCCGCCTCGATCAGCAGCGCCAGCGCCGCAGCGGCGTAGACGTGCGTCGACGGGGGCTGGACCGCGGTCAGCGACTCCCCGCGCCGCTCGATCAGCCCGGTGTCCAGCTTCCCGGCGACGACGTCGGAATCGGTGAGCAGCGCCCGGAGGAAGGCGGCGTTGGTGGCCACCCCCAGGACGGCGGTGTGCCCGAGCGCCCCGACCAGACGGGCGCGGGCGGTTTCCCGGTCGGGGGCCCAGGCGACGACCTTCGCCAGCATCGGGTCGTAGTCGGACCCCACGACGGTGCCGACGGCCAGCGAGCTGTCGACCCTGATACCCGGGCCCGAGGGCTCCCGCAATCCCAGGACCGTGCCGGCCTGAGGCAGAAAGCCGCGCGCGGGGTCCTCGGCGTAGAGCCGGGCCTCGATGGCGTGCCCGTCGAGGCGGATGTCGCTCTGGTCGAACGGCAGCCGGTCCCCCGCCGCGATCCGGATCTGCTGCTCCACCAGATCGAGGCCGGTGATCAGCTCGGTCACCGGATGCTCGACCTGCAGCCGGGTGTTCATCTCCAGGAAGAAGAAGGCCATGTCTCCTCCCCGCCCGACCCGGTCGGCGTCGACGATGAACTCGACCGTCCCCGCCCCGGTGTAGCCGACGGACTTCGCGGCCTGCACCGCGGCCCGGCCCATGGAGGCGCGCATGGCGGTATCGAGGAGTGGCGAGGGCGCCTCCTCGATGACCTTCTGGTGCCGCCGCTGCAGGCTGCACTCGCGTTCACCGAGGTGGATGACGTTGCCGAAGCTGTCGCCGAGCACCTGCACCTCGATGTGCCGCGAGTTGCCGACGTAGCGCTCCACCAGGAGGGTGTCGTCGCCGAACGCGCCGCTCGCCTCGCGGCGGGCACCGGCGATCGCGTCGGGCAGTTCGCTGACCGCGCGCACCACCCGCATGCCCTTGCCGCCGCCGCCGGCGCTGGGCTTGAGCAGCACCGGAAAGCCCACCGCCACCGCGGCGTCGGCGACGGCGGCGTCGTCCATGCCGGGCTCGGTCCTGCCCGGGACGACGGGAACGCCGGCGGCCATGACCGTCTGCTTGGCGCGGATCTTGTCCCCCATCGCCTCGATCGCGGCCACCGGCGGGCCGATGAAGACGATCCCGGCCTCCGCGCAGGCGCGGGCGAACTGCGCGTTCTCCGAGAGGAAGCCGTAGCCGGGATGGATCGCCTCCGCGCCGGTGCGCGTCGCGGCCTCGAGAATTCCCTCGATCGACAGGTAGCTCAGCGCGGCGGGCGCCGGACCGATCGGGACGGCGACGTCCGCCAAGCGGGTATGCAGGGCTCCGGCGTCCGCGTCGCTGTACACGGCGACCGACCGGATACCCATCTCCCGCAGCGTTCGGATCACCCGGACGGCGATCTCGCCCCGGTTGGCGACGAGCACGGTGTCGAACATCGAATCGGCCTCTACATCCGGAAGACGCCGTAGCCGACGTCCTCCAACGGTGCGTTCGCGCACGCAGAAATCGCCAGGCCGAGCACGGTGCGGGTCTGGGCGGGGTCGATCACACCGTCATCCCACAGCCGCGCGGTGGCGTAGTACGGATGACCCTGCGACTCGTACTGGTCGCGGATCGGGGCCTTGAACGCCTCCTCCTCCGCGGCCGGCCAGTCCTCGCCCCGGGCCTCGATCCCGTCCCGGCGGACCGTCGCCAGCACCGACGCTGCCTGCTCGCCACCCATCACCGAGATCCGGGAGTTCGGCCAGGTGAACAGGAAGCGCGGCGAGTACGCCCGACCGCACATCGAGTAGTTGCCGGCGCCGAACGAGCCACCGATGACGACGGTGAGCTTGGGCACGCGGGCACAGGCGACGGCGGTGACCATCTTGGCGCCGTGCTTGGCGATACCGCCGGCCTCGTAGTCGCGGCCGACCATGAAGCCGGAGATGTTCTGCAGGAACAGCAGGGGAATCTTCCGCCGGTCGCAGAGCTCGATGAAGTGCGCGCCCTTGAGCGCCGACTCCGCGAACAGCACCCCGTTGTTGGCGATGATCCCGACCGGGTGGCCGTGCAGCCGGGCGAAGCCGGTCACCAGCGTCGCCCCGTACAGCGGCTTGAACTCGGCGAACCGGCTGCCGTCGACCAGGCGGGCGATCACCTCGCGGACGTCGTAGGGCGTGCGCGAGTCCGGCGGGACGACCTCGACCACCGAGGCCGGGTCGTACAGCGGCTCCTCCACCGGCTCGACGTCCCACGGGCGGGCCTCGCGCGGCCCCAGCGTGCCCACGATCTGGCGGACGATCCGCAGTGCGTGCGCGTCGTCGTCGGCCAGGTGGTCGGTGACCCCGCTGACCCGACTGTGCAGCTCACCCCCACCGAGGTCCTCGGCGGTGACCACCTCACCGGTCGCCGCCTTCACCAGCGGCGGGCCGCCCAGGAAGATCGTCCCCTGGTCGCGGACGATCACGCACTCGTCGCTCATCGCCGGCACGTAGGCGCCCCCTGCGGTGCAGGACCCGAGGACGGCGGCGATCTGCGGTATGCCCGCCTTCGACATCGTCGCCTGGTTGTAGAAGATCCGGCCGAAGTGCTCGCGGTCCGGGAAGACCTCGTCCTGCTTGGGCAGGAACGCCCCGCCGGAGTCGACCAGGTAGATGCACGGCAGTCGGTTGTGCAGGGCCACCTCCTGCGCGCGCAGATGCTTCTTCACCGTCATCGGGTAGTAGGTGCCGCCCTTGACGGTGGCGTCGTTGGCCACCACCACGCACTCCCGGCCGGACACCCGACCGATACCGGTGATGATGCCGGCGGCCGGGGCGTCGCCGTCGTAGAGGCCGTGCGCCGCCAGCGGGGAGAGCTCGAGGAACGGGCTGCCCGGATCCAGCAGCGCGTCGACCCGCTCGCGGGGCAACAGCTTGCCGCGCGAGACGTGCCGCTGGCGGGCGCGCTCACCCCCGCCCAGGGCCACCCGGCGGAGCTGGTCCAGGAGGTCCGCCGCCAGGTCGGCGTGCGCCGCGGCGTTGCGTGCGGCCGCCGCGCCGTCGGCGGTCGTGGCTCGAGGGATCACCGGTGCGTCCACGAAGCTGAGGTTAACGGTCGTTCACTCCGGTGGTCCACATCTCGGCCGCTGTAGTTAACGACTGTTCACCTCAGCGCTAGCATTCGAGGATGAACTCGATGCGCGCGGAGCGTGGCACCGCCAGCCGCGACATGGCACTGCACGCCGACGCGACCCGGCCGTCGCGGCGCGATCAGATCCTGCAGGCGGCGGCCCAGCTGTTCGCCGAGCGGGGAGCCCGCGCCGTCGGGGTCGACGACGTGGGCGCGGCCGTCGGCGTGACCGGGCCGGCGATCTACCGACACTTCGCCAGCAAGGACGCGATGCTGGCCGAGATGCTCGTCCGGATCAGTGAGCGACTGCTGGCCGGCGGCAGCGAACGGGTGGCCGAGGCGGGGGACGACGGCGCCGACCGACTGCGGGCACTGATCGCCTTCCACGTCGACTTCGCGCTCGACAACCCGGCGCTGATCACCGTGCAGGACCGCGACCTCGGCTCACTCACCGACAGCGACGCCGCCGAGGTTCGGCGACTGCAGCGCAGCTACGTCGAGGTGTGGGTGTCCGTGGTCGCCCAGGTGCATCCCGGGGCGGACGCCGCGACCTGCCGGGCGCGGGCGCACGCCGTCTTCGGGCTGATCAACTCCACGCCGCACAGCGCCGGGCGGCTGGGCCGCCCCGCCATGGCCGACCTGCTCACCCGCATGGCCTGGAGCGCGGCCACCAGCTAGCAGCCGCGAGGGCCTCAGTCGGCCGGGAGGTCCGGCGTCTCGAGGGCCAGGCCGTTGGTGGCGACCAGATCGATGTCGGCGTCGACGCCTGCGGAGTCCGCGGCCACCCACGCGCTCTCGACGATGGTCACCGTCGAGCCGTTCAGCGCGCTGGCGTACTCGGCGTCGGACAACTCGTCGGGACTGCCGGTGTAGCGCACGCCCTCCCGCAGGAGGTCGCTGATGTTGCCGCTGCCGTTGCGGTCGGTGAGCGCCTGCAGCTGGCGAGCTGTCGCCGGGTCGGCCATCTGCACCCGGCTGACCGAGACGACGACCGGTCCACCGTCGAGTTCGGCGGAGTACAGGGCTCGGGAGACGCCCGTGCAGTTCGTCGTCGCGAAGAAGTCCGCGGTGTCGCCGTAGGAGTGACCGACGCAGGTGTCGTCGACCTGCACGGCCTCCAGCCGGTACGCAACTCCAGCAACCTCCTGCACGGCACCCACCTCGGGGCCCGCCGGCGTCGTCTCGGTCGCCCCGGTGCCCGCGCCGCCGGTGCCGGACCCGTCGGGCGTACCGCGGAGCAGCGACCACGCGACCACCCCGATCGCCACGGCCAGCAGCAGGGCCACCGCGGCCAGCAGCACCGTGCGACGGCCACCGCCGCCCTCGTCGTCCCGGTCCTCGTCGGGCACGGACGGGCGGCGGATCGGCGGCATGGGGCGGGGTGCCGGCGGGGCCGAGAAGACCGAGGTGCCCGCCGCGGCCGGTGGCGGGGACGACGCGTAGAGCGGCTCGGCGTTGGCGAACAACCCGCCGATCCCGCCCGAGTCGTTGGTCGGCGGAGCGGGGGGACCGTCGATGTGGACGGTGTCCTGGCGGGGATGCGTGACCGGGGCCGGCGACACCGGCTCGGGTGCCGGTGAGTGGAGCGGCGCCGGGGCCGCGGCGGGGGCCGCATCCGTCACCGTCACATCGCCCGCCGGCGCCGCTGGTGCCTCGCCCGGACTCCCCGCCGACCGTGCGGACGCCACCGAGGCGGCGACCGCCTGCGCGATCTGCTCGGGCGCGGGTTGCTCCCGGACCGCCACCTCGGGGGCCGCGGCCGGCACGGCGGCTGCCTCCCGCGCGCTCTCGGCGTTGGCCGCCATGTTGGCGGGGGTGAGCAGTCCGGGACGGCGGAGCACGTACGGCGAGTACGGGAAGCCCTCGCCGTTGAGCTCCTCGACCGACGGGCCGCGACCGGGCAGGCTCAGTGCCTCCAGGGCGGCGCGCACGTCGGCGGTGGCCCACAGGCGCGGGTTGTCGACGGCGGCGTAGCGGCTGGCCCGGGCGATCGCGAGCAGCAGCGACCGGGGCTCCAGCCGCGCGACCAAGTCGCCCTCGCCCAGGTCGCCGTCCTCGGGAACGAGACCGGTGACGTTTCCGACCAGGACCGTCAGCCGGGCGATCCGGCCGGGCTCCATGCCGGCCTGCCGCAGCCGGACGGCAACGTCCATGCCCGCCCGCATGAGCCCGTCCAGCGGTGTCGACCCGCCGCCGGCCAGCTGCAGCACCTGGCTCGGCCCGCCCTCGGCGGCGATGCTCCAGGCGCCCTCGGGCAGCACCGTGACGACCCCGGACTGCCGGACGACCTCGACGATCCGGACCACCGCCAGGCCCTCGGGCACGAAGAGGACAGCGTCGGAGAGCCGGCGGTTGAGCGGGCCGTCGGCGAGGGGAAGGGAGGCCACCACCGCTGCGCGCACGGAGCCGCCGGTGTCCCAGCGGGCCAGCTCGGCGAAGAGAGCACGCTCCCCCGCCGTCTGCAACGGCACGGGGGTCAGGGCCAGCACGTCGTCCTCCGGAGCGATCGGGGTTGTCATACGGGGCCGCCGTGGCATCCGGCGGGCCGTGGCCACCGGCGGACGGGACCGGGCGTCGGCGGCCTCCTCCGACGCTACGTCATGTGACGGGACGTTCCGGCGTTCCGCGCCGAGGGGATCCCGATCAGACCGGCGCCGGCCCCGCGGGGACGGCCCCGGGCTCGTCGGCGGTCCGCCAGCGCGCGAGCCACCCACTGGCGGACAGCACGTCCACCGCCGTCCAGAGCAGGCTGAAGGCCACCGCTGTCGGGAGCACCGACCACCAGTTCCACGGCGGCAGCAGATCCAGGGCCTCCTGCCCGGCCCCGACGGCGTAGACGGCACCGGTGACGACCAGCCCCGCGATCCAGCCCGGCACCCGGCGCGTCACGGCGAGATCGACCAGGACGGCGCCCACGAGGAGGACGAGCGGGAGCACCGAGGGAGGAAAGCCCAGGGCGGCCAGTCCGAGCCACATGACCGCGCGGTAGGCCAGGTAGGTGCCGGCGATCACCGTCGCGGTCCAGCGGAGCCCGATGATCCTGCGGGCGAGGACCAACGCGAGGAGCCCGGCGCAGACCAGCCAGGCCGGATGCACCCAGGAGGGCACCGGGAGCATGAACATCGTCGGCGTCTGGCCCTGCGATGCGGCGAAGTCCAGCAGCTGCGGCTCGGCCGTCGTGTGCCCGGCGACGTAGTCCCGCAGCGAGAGGACGCCGTACTCCTGATGCTGGTTGGGGAACAGCGCGTTCTCCACGAAGAACAGCCACAGGCCCAGGAAGACGAGGTTCCTGACCCGGCCCGGCGCCGCGTACAGCCACCAGCCGCGGATGGCGCCGGCCAGCATGATCGCCGTCCCCAGGTAGAGCAGCCCGTGGCTGGGGCTCCAGCTGGTGATGTCGAGGCCGTTGATGCGGTGGTTGAGGATGTCGATGGGAACGGCCATGAGGAACATGCCGATGCCCCACTGCATGAGCCGCAGCGCACGCCGGTCGACTCCGTAGCCGGTGTAGCTGTGCAGGACGACCAGGCCGATGACGACGGCAGTGCCGGCGGAGTTGAGCAGGTGTGGCGGGGCCAGGTCGTCGCGCAACCAGCGGAAGTGCCAGGAAACGTCCCACGAGGAGCCGAGCATCTTGAGCAGGAACGCACCGAGCCAGACCGAGTAGATCCACGTCAGCTCGAGCTGGGTCGCCGGCCGGCCCGGCCGGCCGGGTGTCACGTACGCCGACCAGAACCAGTGGACCAGGGCGATCGGATGGGCGAGGGCGGCGCGGGCCGACCCCGGCGCCGGCGGGGCCGCCACCGAAAGGGTGGCGGATGCAGCAGGGAGGGGCACGGTGGAACTTCCTCGACTCGTCGGGCGTCGCCCGACCCTAGCCGCGGAAGCTGCCGATTCCGAGCCGTTGGAGTCGCGTTGTCGCCGCGAATGCGGTACTCCGCGTCACGCGGGGCGCGCGGTTCAGGCGATGCGTACTGTCGGGCGACGTGGCAGACAGCGCTGGGCACCTGGTCTGGATCGACTGCGAGATGACGGGGCTCGACGTCGTCAACGACAAGCTGATCGAGGTCGCGGTGGTGGTGACCGACTCCGAGCTCAATGTGCTCGATCCCGGCTTGGACCTCATCATCTCGGCCGAGGACGCCGATCTCGACGGCATGAACGAGGTCGTCGTCGAGATGCACCGCAAGTCCGGCCTCACCGACGCCGTCCGCGCGTCGACCCTGACCGTCGCCGACGCCGAGCAGCAGCTACTGGCCTATATCAAGCGCTGGGTCCCCGACCGCCGGACGGCGCCGCTGTGCGGCAACTCGATCGGCACCGACCGCGGCTTCCTCGCCCGCGACATGCCAGAGCTCGACGACCACCTGCACTACCGGATGGTCGACGTCTCCTCCATCAAGGAGCTGGCCCGCCGCTGGTTCCCGCGGGTCTACTTCGCCCAGCCGCCGAAGGGGCTCGCACACCGGGCCCTGGCCGACATCATCGAGTCGGTGCGGGAACTCGCCTACTACCGCCGCACCCTCTTCGTGCCGGCGCCCGGCCCCTCCGGCGACCAGGCCCGGAGTGCCTCGGAAGAGGTCGTGGGCTCCTTCGCCGCACTGCTGGCGGCTGGCGACGCCAATCCCCCGGCCGCCGGAACGGCGTGAGGCTGCCGTCGCGACATCGGGCACGGCGGGTTGCGATCGGCGTCCCGGAGACCTACTTCGGGTCGTTCCGGGCAGGTTCTCGCCTGCCGTCGCCGGAGGGCTGAGCGCCTCCGGTATCGTTGCGCCGGTTCCTCCGCGCCCCGGAGGGCCATGGTGGGTGTAGCTCAGTTGGTAGAGCACCAGGTTGTGATCCTGGGTGTCGCGGGTTCGAGCCCCGTCACTCACCCCACAGGGAAAAGGCCCTGGTCAGGAAACTGGCCAGGGCCTTTCCCATGTCGGCTCAGGCGGACGCCGCCCGGGGAACGGCGGCCGCCGCCACCCTCTCGGGGAGCACCAGGTCGAACCCGGGGCGGTCGCGTGTCCGCCCTCCCGGTGACACACGCACGCACGGAAAAGGTCGTAGCGCCATCCGCAGCCAGGTGGCACCGGGCGCTTCTCCCGGCCCATGCTCAGATGCGTGTTCGACGCCACCAGGTCAGCGAACTTCAGTGCCTTAGACCGGAACGGTCGAGGTACCGGGCGGACACTCGCCTTCATGGCCCTCCTCGCCGTCCACGGCGTCCCTCGGCTCACTCGGCGGGGTCAGAAGACGGTGTAGCCCCCGTCGACCATCAGTACCGAACCGGTCATGAAGGACGACGCCGAACTGGCCAGGAACACCACCGCCGGGGCGATCTCCTCCGGATCGGCCGCGCGCTGCTGGGGCGCGTCGTCGACCCAGTGACGCTTGAACTGCGGCTGGTCGATCGGCGTCATCTCCGTGCGGACGTACCCCGGCGCCACCGCGTTGACCCGAATCCCGTGCGGGGCCCACTCCGCGGCCAGCGACTTCGTCAGGTGGTGCACCGCGGCCTTGGAGGCGTTGTAGGCCGGCTGCCACTGCGGCCGGTTCACGATCTGCCCGGACATCGATCCGATGTTGACGATCACGCCACCGCCCGCACCGATCATCTGCGCGCCGAAGACCTGGCAGCCGTGCCAGACGCCGTTCACGTTCACCCGCATCACGTCGTCCCACTCGTCCTCGGTCACCTCGAGCGCCGGACGGTGCACGCAGATGCCGGCGTTGTTGACCAGCACGTCGACCGGCCCCACCTCGCTCGCGATCTGCTCCGCGACCGCGACCACGGACGGGCGGTCACCGACGTCGGCGCGGAAGGCGCTCGCCCGGATGCCGGCAGCGGTCAGCTCGTCGACGACCGTGCTGCTCGCGACGGCGTCGCGCGCCACGATGGCGACGGTTGCGCCGGCCTCCCCCAGGGCGTGGGCGAAGGCGCGGCCCAGGCCGCGGTTCCCTCCGGTGACGACGGCGACCTTGCCGTCCAGGCGAAATCGATCGAGGACTGTCATGGGGTCACACTTCCATCGGGTCGCCGGGTGGCGCAGGGGTTCTGACCGGACGCTGCGGACACCGCGCAGGTGTGAGTACGTGGTCCCACCTAACGGCGGGCGCAGCCGCGGCCCCACAGTCGGTGCATCCGATGCCGAAGGAGGGGCTCCGATGCCTCTGTTCATGGACGTGCACTACAAGGTCGACGGGCTCACCGCTGAGGCCGTGGCCGGGGCGCACAAGCGGGACCTCGAGGTGGGCCGGCAGTACGGCGTGGACTACCGCAGCTACTGGTTCGACGAGGGCTCCGGCAAGGTCTTCTGCCTGGTCGATGCCCCGGACGCCGAGACGGCCGCCCGGGTGCACCGGGAGGCGCACGGTCTGGAGGCCGACGAGCTGACCCCGGTGCAGGAAGGGACCTGACCGGTCGGCGCCGAGGTGCTGTCGCTTCGTTGGGCGACGGCGGATAGTAGGGCCCCGTGGCGGTCCTGACCCGCGTCTCCAGCCCGGCCCTGATCGGGCGGGGCGAGGAAGTGACGGAGCTGCGGCGCGTTCTCGGGGACGTCCTCGCCGGCGGCAGTGCCTGTGCCGTCGTCGCCGGGGAGGCCGGGCTCGGCAAGACCCGGCTGGTGCGCGAGCTGCTGCGGGACGCGGGGGACGTCGAGCTGCTCGTCGGTGGGTGCGTCGAGGTGGGGCCCGATGTCCTCCCCTACGCCCCTTTCGTCGACGTCCTCTCCGACCTGGCGCAGCGCCACGGTGCGGCGGAGGTCCGCGCTCTGGGCGGTCCGACCGGGAGCGAGCTGACTCGGCTGCTGCCGGACGCCGACGACGCGCCCGACGTCACGCCCGCCAGCGCCAGCCGGCTCTACGCGGCGCTCCGCGCACTGGTCGCCGGGCTGGCCGCCCGGCGGCCGCTGGTGCTGCTGGTGGAGGACCTGCACTGGTCCGACCGTTCGACCCGGGACCTCCTCGGGCTCCTGGCCCACCGCCTTCCGCCCCGCACGCTGCTGTTGCTCACCGCCCGGACTGACGAGGCCGCCGAGCAACGTGCCGTTCCGCTGTTCCTGGCCCAGCTCGCTGCCGCGGGCGCACACCGCATCGAACTGCGTCCCTTCACGCGCGAGGAACAGGCGTTGCAGCTGAGCGGGATCCTCGGCATTCCACCGACGAGGTCGCGACTGGTCGACGTGTACGCCCGGGCGGAGGGGAACCCGTTCTTCGCCGAGGAGCTGGTGGCGCTCGGCGCCTCGGATGTCGTCCCCGTGACGGTCCGCGACCTGCTGCTGGCCCGCGTCGACGCGCTCCCGAGCCGAACGCGCCGGGTGGTGCGCGCCGCTGCGGCCGCGGGCCGCAGGGTCGAGCACGGCCTCCTGCTGCGCGCGGTCGACCTCCACGAACCGGATCTGGACGAGGCGCTCTCCCCCGCCATCGACGCGCACCTCCTCGTTCCCCACGGGAACGCGTACGTCTTCCGGCACGCGCTGCTGCACGAGACCGTGGCCGCCGCCCTGCTGCCCGGAGAACGCGCCCGCCTGCACCGGCGGCTGGCCGAGGCGCTGGCCGGCGACCCGTCGCTCGCCGACAGCCGGCACGGCCTCGAGGGCCGTATCGCCCACCACTGGCTGGCAGCCGGCGACTGGGCCGAGGGCCGCCTGGCGTCCTACCGGGCGGCCCGGGAGGCGGTGCGCACCCTTGCCTTCGACGAGGCGCTCGTCCACTACGAGCGGGTCGTAGAACTCTCCGGGGACGCAGACGACCTGCCCATGCCGAGATACCGCGTGCTGTGGGATGCCGCAGAGGCCGCCCATCGGGCCGGCGCCGCCGACCGCGCCGCCGTCCTGGTGCAGCAGGCCATCGCCTGCGTCGACCCCGAGGAGCGACATCACCGCGCCTATCTGCACCAACGGCTGGGCCGGTACCTCTGGATGGCTGCCGACGGGCAACGGGCCGGCGAGGAGTACCGCCGGGCAGTGGAACTGGTTCCCACCGAGCCGGTCACCTCCTGGCAGGCGGCCATCGTGAGCGGCTGGTCGCAGATGCTCATGCTGACCGGCCGTTTCGACGAGGCGCGGACCGAGGCGGAACGGGCCATCTCACTGGCCGCCCAGGTCTCCGACGGCGGGCCCACCGATGGACACGCGCGGAACAACCTGGGAGTCGCCCTGGCGCATCTGGGCGAACTCGACCGCGGCATCGCGGAACTGCGCGCCGCGGCCCGGATCGCCCGGGAGCAGTCCGACGACGTCGACGACATCGCCCGGGCGGTGGTGAACCTGCATTCCGTGCTCTTCGACGCCGGCCGTTTCCAGGAGGCCCTGGCGGTGGCCGTGGACGGGATCGCGACCGTGGACCAGCTGGGCCTGCAGCGCCGCAAGGGCGTCTGGTGTCGCTGCGACGCGGTGGAGGCCCTGCTGGTGCTCGGCCGCTGCGACGAGGCGGAGCCGCTACTGCGGGAGGCACTCGTCTTCCACCCCCAGGGGATCGACGCGGTCCGCGTGCACGGCATGCACGGTGCGCTCGCCCTCCGACGTGGGCGTCTGGACGAGGCACGGAGTCGCCTGGAGCGGGCGCGGCGTTTGGGCCGCTCCATCGTCGACGGCCACGTGATCCTTCCCATCCACCACGCGCTGCTGGAAACCCTGCGCTGGCAGGGCGACTGGTCGGCCGCCGTCGACCTGGCCGACGACGTCTGCGGCCGGGCGTGGTCCGACGGGGATGCCGCGTACCTCGTGCCGGTTCTCGCAATGGCGGCCGGCGCGGCCGCCGACGGCGCGGTCGCGGCGCGCGCGGAGCGGCGAACAACCGAGGAGGGACGCCTGACCGCGCGCACGGAGGACTTCCTGAGGACTGCCGAGGTCGCGACGGCGCGACCGCAGCTGCTACTCCCCCCGGCCCGCGTGGCGCTCGCCACCGCCCGGGCCGAACGGTTCCGCATATCCGGGGAGGGCGGGGCGCGGGCGTGGGCGGACGTCGCCGCGTCCTGGCGAGAGCTCGGCGACGCGTACCGGGCCGGTTGCGCCTTCCTGCGCCAGGCGGAGTGCCAGCTCGCCGACCGCCGGCGTGCCGGGGCCGCCGACAGCCTGCGGGCCGCCCGGCAGGCCTCGATCGCGACGCGCGCACAGCACCTGCTCCGGGCAGTGGAGGCGACCGCCCGTCGGGCCCGCCTCCCGCTGGTGGATGCCGCACCGGAGCCGGCCGGACGGTTCCATCTGAGCAGCCGCGAGTGCGACGTCCTCGCGCTGGTGGCCCGTGGCCGGACCGATCGGCAGATCGGGGCAGAGCTGTTCATCAGCCATCGGACGGTGGAACGCCACGTCTCCAACATCCTGGCCAAGCTGGACGCGCACACGCGCGCGGAGGTCACCGCGATCGCCCACCGACAGGGACTGGTGGTGCCCGGGCCCCGCGAGCCCGCCGGTTCCGGCCGTGCGGCGCCGAGGACGGCGCCCTGACGGTGGTCGTGAGCCGACCGGCCACGTCCCGGAGACGATCCGCTGGAGGTCGGTGGCCATCGGGCTCGCCTCTCGAGCGGCGCCGACGACCGCCTTCCGCGCCTGGGCGGTGGAGGAGTTCCGCTCTCCACTACGGCCGCGACGATGGGCAGCGCCGCCACCCGCGGCCTGGTGGCCGTTCCCCTCCTGGGGTCGGCAGGGCTTGGTGCAACCGAGGGTCAGTCGGTGCCGGTGCCGGTGCCGAGGCGAGCGGCCAGCCAGGCGCCGATGCGGCGGAGGGCAGTGGCGGCCTCCGGGAGCAGGTGGGCCAGCAGGTGGACGTCGTGCCACACGGAGGGCAGCACCTCGAGTTCGACGTCGCCCCCCACAGCCCGCAGCCGATCGGCGAGCTGCACGCCCTCGGCCTCCAGCCGCTCGCCGTCGGCCACCTGCACCAGCACCGGGGCGAGCCCGCGCAGGTCGGCGGACAGCGGCGACAACGCCGCGGCGTCGCCGGTGCCGACGAAACTGCCGACGCCCTGCCGGAGCCAGCCGCGCCGAACGACGGGGTCGCGGCCCCGGTAGGCCCCGCTGGTCTCGAGCGTCAGATCGGTGGTCGGGGAGACCAGGGCCAGCGCCGCCGGCTGGGGGGCACCGGAGTCGCGCAACCGCAGCGCCAGCAGAAGGGCCAGGGCGCCCCCGGCGGAGTCGCCGAAGACGGCCGTGGGCACGCCGGAGGACAGCTGGCGGTAGGCGGCGTGCGCGTCGTCCACGGCCGCGGGCCACGGGGCCTCGGGCGCGCGCCGGTAGTGCAGCACGCTCACCGGCGCACCGACCGCCGTGGCCAGGTGCGCGGCGAGGACGCGATGGGTTCGCGGCGAGCCGATGACGAATGCCCCGCCGTGGAGCATCAGGACCGCCCGGCTCTCGTCGGCACCGGCCGGAACGATCCGCTCGGCCGGGAGATCAGGAAGACCAGCGCACGGGCGAGCGGTAGCGGAAGCCTCACGACGTGCCATCCCCGGCCAGGGACAGCTCCGCCGGCGCGTGGGTGACGAAGTCGCTCTCGTTCAGCCGCCCGAGGCGGCGGCGGCGGAGGCGGAGGCGGCGGAACGTCAGCGCCGACGCCGGCCAGTTCAAGGTGTTGCGCCCGCTCGCCGACGGAAGCGACCCCACCGCAGCTGCCGGACGGCCTGCACGATCGCGCCGACCTGGGCCTCGATCATGACGATGATCGCGTGGTGTCCGCGATCGGTGTTCGGCCCGTACACGAGGGTGAAGTCCGGAAAGCCCGGAACGACGGCGCCGAGGTAGGCACTGGCCCCTTCCGCCCGGCCCTCGTGCAGGTCGCGGCCGCCGCCGCCGGTCACGGGCATGGGTATGGGCATGGGCATGGGCAGCAGGAACGTCGTCGCGGCGAAACCCGTGCCGACGATCGCCACGCTGGTCATCGCGCACCGCCCGACAACGGTCGGCCGAATGCCTCGGCGATGGCCAGCCAGTGCTGCAGGTGCGGCGTCGTGCGGGGCGCGTCGGGCTGCAGCGCGTAGGTCATGGCCTGCCCCCGCATGGAGGTGAGCAGCACCTGGTAGACCGCCTCCGACGCGGGGTGGCGGGCCACCCGCTCGCCGAAGACCTCGACCGACAGCTCCCGCAGTTGCGCCCCCAGCCGCCGCTCGTGCGGAAGCAGTGCCGCGCGCAGCTCCGCATCGGTGCGCGCCGCCGTCCACAGTTCCATGGACGCAACGAACAACGGCCCGTGGAAGCGCTCCCAGATCAGCTCGACGCCCAGCCGGATGCGCGCGGCCGGGTCGTCGGGCAGGGCCGCGGCGGCCTTCCGGACGCTCTCGCTGAACTCTTCGTACAGGTGGTCCATGGCGGCCAGCACCAGATCGGCCTTGGCCGTGAAGTGGTGGGTCAGGGCGCCCCGGGAGACGCCGGCCCGCGACTGCACCTCCTGGGTGGTGGTGCGGGCATACCCGAGTTCCACCAGGGAGTCCACCGTGGCGCGCACCAGGGCCGAGCGGGTCGCCGTCCGCCGCTCGGCCTGGGTACGGCGCCCCGGCACGGCAGTCATGCGCTGACCGCGGCGCGCAGGCTCCCGGCCGGAACGGCGCGCTCGAGCAACAGCGCCGGCGGCCGGAACCGCTCGCCGTAGATGTCGGCCAGCTCGTCGGCGCGAGCCACGAACCCGGCCACGCCGCCCACGTACTGGTCGACGTACTGCAGCACGCCGCCGTAGAGGGGCGGGAAGCCGATGCCCAGGATCGAGCCGACGTTGGCGTCCTCGACGCTGCTGAGCACCCGCTCCTCGACGCAGCGCGCGGTCTCCACGGCCATGGCGAACAGCAGTCGCTCCTGCGCGTCGGCGAACGGGACCGCGTCCGTCGTCGGGAACAGCTCCGACAGCCCCGGCCAGACCCGCTTCTCCGGCGTCCAGTCGAAGAAGCCCTGACCGGCTGCCTTGCCCGTGCGCCCACGCTCGACGAGCGCGCGCAGCACGGCGAGGCCCGGATGGTCCTCCGTCGAGCCGGCCTTGGCCGCCTCGACGCTGACCTTCAGCGGCAGGGTGAGGGTGACCTCGTCCAGCAGGGTGAGCGGCCCGGCCGGGAAGCCGGCCTGCAGCGCGGCGCGCTCGACGCTGCTGGGCGCCAGCCCTTCGGCGAGCAGCGCCGCGCCCTCCAGGACCAGCGTGCCGAACACCCGGCTGGTGAAGAAGCCGCGGCTGTCCCGGACGACGATCGGCGTCTTGCCGATCTGCCGCACGACGTCGTACGCGCGGGCCAGGGCTGCGTCCGACGTGCGCTCCCCCACGATGAGCTCGACCAGCGGCATCTTGTCCACCGGCGAGAAGAAGTGCATGCCGACCACGTCCTCCCGGCGCCGCACCCCCTCCGCCAGCCCGGTGATCGGCAGCGTCGAGGTGTTCGAGGCCAGCAGGGCGTCGGGCAGGGCGTGGGCCTCCGCCTCGCTGAGGACCTGGCGCTTGAGCGCCTGGTCCTCGAAGACCGCCTCCACGATGACGTCGCAGCCGGCCAGGTCGGCGGCGTCGCCGGTCGGGGTGATCCGGGCGAGGAAGGCGTCGGCCTCGTGCTGGGTCAGCCGGCCGCGGCTGACCTGCTTGCCGACCGACCCGGCAACGTGCGCCCTGCCCTTCTCGGCAGCCTCGGTGCTCACGTCCTTGAGGACGACGTCGACGCCCACCTTCGCGAAGGCGTGCGCGATGCCGGCGCCCATCATCCCGGCGCCGAGCACCCCCACCTTGGTGGCCGAGAACGTGGCCGCGACCGCCGGTCGGCTGGCACCGCCGTTGACGCGGTTGAGGTCGAACCACAGTGCCTGAATCATGTTGGTGGAGATCTGGCCGACCACCAGGTCGACGAAGTACCGGCCCTCGACGACGAACGCGGTGTCGACGTCGACCTGGAGGCTCTCCACGGCGGCCGAGAGGATCGCATAGGGCGCCGGGTACGGCGCGCCCTTGAGCTGCTTGGTGAGGTTCGCCGGGAACGCCGGCAGGGTGCTCGCCAGCGACGGCGAGGACGGCGTGCCGCCGGGCACCCGGTAGCCCTGGACGTCGTACGGCTGCTGCGCGGCCTCGTTGGCGAGCACCCAGGCGCGGGCCTTGGCGATCAGCTCGTCGCGGTCGCCCGCCGTCTCGTGCACCAGGCCCAGCTTCAGCGCCTTGTCGGGCCGGACCCGCTGGCCCTGGAGCAGCAGCTCCAGCAGCGCGGTGGTGAGCCCGAGCAGCCGGACGGTCCGCACGATGCCACCGGCGCCGGGCAGCAGCCCGAGTGTGACCTCCGGAAAGCCCAGCTTGACCGTCGGGTCGTCGAGGACGACGCGGTGATGGCAGGCGAGCGCGATCTCGAGGCCCCCGCCCAGGGCGGTGCCGTTGATCGCCGCGGCCACTGGCAGCCCGAGGGTTTCCAGTCGGCGCAGCTGGCTCTTGACGAGCGTCACGTGCGCCAGCACCTGCTGCCGGGTGTCGGGCGTCGCCTGGATCAGGCTGCGCAGGTCCCCGCCGGCGAAGAAGGTCTTCTTGGCGCTGGTCAGCACGACGCCGCGGATCGACTCCTTCTCCCGCTCCAGGCGGTCGACGGTCTCGGCCATCGACGCCACGTAGGCGTCGTTCACGGTGTTCGCCGACGAGGACGGGTCGTCGAGGGTGAGGACGACGACGTCGTCGGCGCCCTGCTCCCACCGGATGGTGCTGGTGTGCTGCGTGGCGGTCACCGCGTTGCTCCTCAGACTCGTTCGATGACGGTGGCGATGCCCATGCCGCCGCCGACGCACAGGGTGGCCAGCCCGTAGCGCAGTGCCCGGCGCTCGAGCTCGTCGACGAGCGAGCCCAGGATCATCGCGCCGGTGGCGCCGAGCGGGTGGCCCATGGCGATGGCGCCGCCGTTGACGTTGACCTGCTCGGAATGGAACCCCGTGTCGGCCATGAACCGCAGGACGACGGCGGCGAACGCCTCGTTCATCTCGACGAGGTCGATGTCGTCGACCGTCAGCCCCGCCTTCGCCAGCGCCTTGTTCGTCGCCGGAGCCGGGCCGGTCAGCATGATCACCGGATCGGCGCCGGAGAGTGCGGTGCTCAGGATCCGCGCGCGCGGGGTGAGCCCGTTGCGCCGCCCGGCCTCTTCGCTGCCGACGACGACGAGGGCGGCGCCGTCCACGATGCCGCTGGAGTTGCCGGCGGTGTGCACGTGGTCGATCCGCTCGACCCAGTGGTACTTGGTCAACGCCACGGCGTCGAAGCCGCCCATGTCACCGATACCGGCGAAGGCCGACGGAAGAGCGGCCAGGGACTCGGCGGTCGTGCCGGGGCGGACGAGCTCGTCGTGGTCCAGCACGACGGTCCCGTTGCGATCGCGCACGGGCACGAGAGCGCGCTCGAAGTAGCCGTTCGACCAGGCCTTCGCGGCACGGACGTGGGACTCGACGGCGTAGGCGTCGACGTCTTCACGGCTCCAGCCGCCCAGGGTGGCGATCAGGTCAGCGCCGATGCCCTGCGGAACGAAGCCGGTGCGCGACGCGGTCTCGGGATCCATGGCCCAGGCGCCGCCGTCGGAGCCCATCGGCACCCGGGACATCGACTCGACACCACCGGCGAGCACGAGGTCCTCGAAGCCCGACCGCACCTTCTGAGCGGCCAGGTTGACCGCCTCCAGGCCGCTGGCGCAGAACCGGTTGATCTGCATGCCGGCCACGGTCTCGGGGAGCCCGGCCGCGAGCGCGGCCGTCTTGGCGATGACGGAGCCCTGCTCGCCGACGGGCGAGACGACACCGAGGACGACGTCGTCGATCTGCGCCGGGTCGAGGCCGGGGTTGCGGCGGCGCACCTCGTCGATCAGTCCGGTGGTGAGGCTGATCGGTTTCACCGAGTGCAGCGCGCCGGTCTTCTTGCCCTTGCCGCGCGGAGTGCGCACGGCGTCGTACACGAACGCCTCGGCTGTCATGGTCGTCCTCTCCGTGGTTCGGGGGTCGCGCTGGTCCGGAGGCCGGCGGTCAGAGGCCGAGTGACCGACCGACGATCTCCTTCATGATCTCGGTGGTGCCGCCGTAGATGGTCTGGACGCGGGAGTCCAGGAAGGCCTTGGCGACCGGGTACTCGAGCATGTAGCCGTAGCCGCCGTGCAGCTGCAGGCAGCGGTCGACGACGCGCTTCTGCATTTCGGTGGTCCACCACTTGGCCATCGCGGCGTCCTCGGCGGTGAACCGCCCGGCGTTGTGCTCGAGGATCGCCTTCTCCAGGTAGGTCTCGGCGATCGAGACCTCGGTGTGCATCTCGGCCAGCTCGAAGCGGCTGTTCTGGAACGTGCCGACCGGCCGCCCGAACGCGGTGCGGGTCTTGCAGTACTCGACGGTGCGGTCGAGCACCACGCGGCTGGCGGCGACCGCGACCGCGGCGATGGAGAGCCGCTCCTGGGGCAGGTTGTGCATCAGATGGAAGAAGCCGTGGCCCTCGGTACCGAGCAGGTTGGCGGCGGGGACGCGGACGTCGGTGAAGGACAGCTCCGCGGTGTCCTGGGCCTTCATCCCGATCTTCTCGAGCTTGCGACCGCGCTCGAAGCCGGGCATCCCGCGCTCGACGACGAGCAGGGAGAAACCACGCGCGCCGGCCTCGGGCTCGGTGCGGGCGACGACGATCACGAGGTCGGCGAGGATCCCGTTGGTGATGAACGTCTTCGAGCCGTTGAGCACCCACTCGTCGCCGTCCCGGCGGGCCGTCGTGGTCAGGCCCTGCAGGTCCGAGCCCGCGCCGGGCTCGCTCATGGCGATCGCGGTGATGAGCTCGCCGCGAACGAACCCGGGCAACCAGCGGGTTTTCTGCTCGTCGTTGGCCAGGTCGATCAGGTAGGGGGCGACGACGTCGTTGTGCAGCGTGAAGCCCAGACCGCTGGCGCCGACCCGGCTCACCTCGGCGCCCAGCAGGGCGTTGTAGCGGAAGTCCCTGACCCCGCCCCCACCGAACTCCTCGGGGACGTCCATGCCGAGCAGCCCCTGCTCGCCGGCCTTGAGCCAGACCGAGCGGTCGACCTGGCCGGCCTCCTCTCACCCGGCGTGGTGCGGCACGACCTCCTTGGCCAGGAAGTTCCGCACCATCGCGCGGAACGCCTCGTGCTCGGCCTCGTAGAGCTCGGACTGCACAGGAACCTCCGTGAACGTCGTCGTTCCGCCTGTCGCGGCACAGCGATACGAGGCCGAACATACCGACCATGCGTTCTGTATGTGCTCGACACCGCCCTTTCCGACGCCGAACGCGACACTGCTGCGGTCCCCGGGGCGCCCGTGGCGGGTGTGCCGAACACGCCCCCTCCGGTGCTGGCGCCGCGCTGGCCAGGTCCGGACTCTGTCGATATGACCAGCGTCTACACGTACGGGACGGCCCATGCGGTGGTGATGGTCGGCTCCTACGGGGCGGGCGGCCTCAAGCCGCGGCAGATCGGCCCCGCGCACGCCACCATCGGCCGGGTCAACGGTCAGAGCCGCAAGGCGCTCTGCGGTGCCTACGTCACGATCGACGAGCAGCTGCCCTGGCCGCCGGAGAGCTACGCCGACGGGCAGCTCTGCGCCAACTGCGCCGCACTCGCCGAGCTCTGAGCGGACCCTCCCCTCGCCGGCGGGTTCAGCCCCCGGCAACGCTGGGCAGCACCTGGACCACGGTTCCGTCGGGGATCGGCGTCGCGACGCCCTGCTGGAAGCGGACGTCGTCGCCGTCGACATAGACGTTGACGAACCGGCGCACCTGCCCGGTCTCGTCGCGGATGCGCCGGGCCAGCAGGGGATGGTCGGCGGCCAGGGTGTCGAGGAGATCGGCGACCGTGGCCCCCCGCACCTCCACCTGGAGATGCTTCGATCCGCCGGCCAGGTCGGCGAGCACCCCCGGCAGGATCACCTCCACGCTCATCGCCACCCACCGCTCACGGCAGGGCCGCCGCGCGCACGGCGAGGACGTCGGGCAGGTGATCGGCGACGAGCGTGAAGGTGTCGCCCTCGTCGGCGCTGGCGTACACGCAGCCGTCACGGGTGCCGAAGTAGAGGCCGGTGGTGTCGTGGTCGTCGGCGCAGAACGCGTCGCGCATGACCGCGCTCCAGTTGCCGTCCGGCAGGCCGTCGCCCAGCTCGGTCCACGTGCCCCCTGCGTCGCGCGTGCGGTGCACCCGCAGGCGGCCGTCCGGGGGAACCCGCTGCATGTCGGCGACCAGCGGAATCACCCAGGCGGTGCCGGACGTGTGCGGCGAGGACACGATCGGAAAGCCGAAGTCGGCCGGCAGCCCGTCGGCGATCGACGTCCAGGAGACACCGGCGTCGTCGGTGCGGAACACCCCGAAGTGGTTCTGCGCATACATGCGGTCCGGGGACGAGGCGTCGACCGCCACCTTGTGTACGCACTGTCCGTAGTCGGGAAGAGGGTCGGGCCCGAAGGTCACGGTGATGCCCTTGTTCCGCGGCTCCCACTTCTCGCCGCCGTCCTCGCTGACGTAGACGCCCCCGGTGCTCATGGCCACGGTCACGCGGTCCGACGCCGCGTCGGGCAGAACCGTGTGCACAGCCCCTCCCCCGCCGCCGGGCTCCCAGGTAGGCCGGTGCGGGTGGTCCCACAGCCCGCGGACGAGTTCGAAGCTGCAGCCTCCGTCGGTGCTGCGCCAGAGCGACTGTGGCTCGGCCCCGGCCCAGACGACATCGGGCCGCTCCGCGGTGTCGGGCCGCAGCTGCCACACGCGGGCGACTGCGGCGCCGGCCTCCTCGGGAAAGTGGATCGCGCCATGCTCGGTCTCGTTCCAGGAGCCACCCAGATCGTCGGTCCACGTGACCGTGGGACCCCAGTGGCCGTACTGGATACCCGCCAGCACCCGCGGCCTCGGCCGCCGGGTGTCGATGGAGACGGCGGCGACCTCCTGGGCCAGCAGGTGCGGGCCGTCGAGGGTCCAGCTTCGACGGTCGTCCTCACTGCGGGCGAGCCACAGCCCCTTGCGCGTACCGATGGCCAGCAGGTCGGTCATGGTGCCCCTCCGGAGTCGATCGATCGACGTGGGAGCGACCGTAGGGCCGGCCACCGACAGGATCGAGACCCTGAAGCGCGGCGCGGCGGGACCCGGCCGTCCCCTCGAAGGGAAGACCGGAGGAGGCGCCGGAACTCATCGTCGGGTGGCGCCGCCACCTCCGGGCTGGTCGGGGTTCGACGTTCCGGACACATGCCGGCCCTTCCCGTCGGCGCTCAGGTCGGGGGCCATCTTCTGTGCCCTCGCCCGCAGCTGCTCGGCTTCGGCCATCTCCTCACCAGCACGCGCGGCACGCTCCCGGGCCTGCTGCTCGGCCAGCGCCGTCCGTTCCTCGACCTCTGCGCGCTCGCGGCGGGCGCGAGCCGCCTGCTCCTCGGCCAGCGCCTGATCCTTCTCGGCCTTTGCGGAGAGGACCTGCGCCTCCTGCAGGTGCTCCCGCGCCTGCTCCCGCTTGCGGGCCGCGGCAATCCGACGGTTCTTGGACCAGAGCAGGGACAGCACCAGCAGCACGACGACGATCGCGACGACGATCAACACGATGACCCAGGTATCCACGACGACCCCTCCTCGACGGTTGTCGGAAGGGGTTCCCGTCGGCTACCGAGGGGAAACGGCGCGGCCCGCCCATCGGGCCGGACCGTCGCTCACTTCAGCGCGCTGCCGGCCTGCCAGTCGGCCCAGGCGATGGTCCAGTCGTAGACGTCGGAGCGCAGCGGTCCACCGTCGGAGTTCTTGATCTCCACGATATCGCCGGGCTGCGAGAAGTCGTAGAACCAGGCTGCCCGCTCGGTGGACATGTTGATGCACCCGTGCGACACGTTGGAGTGGCCCTGCTGAGCGACCGACCACGGGGCGGCATGCACGAACTCGCCGCTGTTGGAGATGCGGACGGCGTACTCGACCGGCGTCCGGTAACCCGCGGGGCTGTCGACCGGGACGCCGTAGGTGCTGGAGTCCATCACCCGGTTGCGGTTGAGCTCGGTGACCACGTGCGGCCCGTTGTAGCTGGGGTTGGACGGCTTGCCGGTGCTGATCGGGAAGGTCTGGACGAGCTGGTCGCCGTCGAAGACCTGCATCTGATGCGATGCGGCGTCGGCGATCGAGACGTGCCGTGCACCGATGTGGAAGCCCACCGTCCGGTTCTTCTCACCCCAGATGCCCTCGCCGAAGTTCACGCCGTACAGCTCCGCGTCGAGGGTGACGTCGGTGTCGGCCGGCCAGTACTCCGACGGGCGGAAGTGCACCTCGGTGTCGCTGAACCAGTTCCAGGCGCCGTCCGTCGGCGTGGAGCTGGTCACCGACAAGTGGCTCTCGACGGCCGCCTTGTCGGCGACGGGATCGTCGAAGTAGACGCGGATCGGCAGCCCGACCCCGACCGTCATGCCCTCGAGCGGGCCGATCGACGGGGTGGACAGCTTCGCGGGGGTGACGGTCGTGAAGGTCGTCTTCGCAGTCGCCTCCTCGTTCGCCTCGTTCGTCGCGGTGGCGTTGACGGTGTAGCTCGTGCTGTAGGCCAGCGGGGCCTCGGGCACCCACACGTCGGCCACCGCCGGGTCGGCGCCGTCCTCGACCGTCCCCGGCACCGCGGCTCCGGCGGCGTCGACGACGGTGACCTCGCCGAGCTCTCCGTCGGTGACGGTGATCTCGAGGGGCGTGGAGGGCGCGACGTCGGTGGCGCCGTCCGCCGGCGTCAGAGCCACCTGCGCCGGGGCGGCCTGCTCGGCCGAAGTCTGCTGCGCGGACGCCCCGCCGTCGTCGCCGGCGTTGCACCCGGTGAGCAACACCAGTGCACCCGCGGCGATGGCTGCGGCTGTCCGTCGCATCTGCTCCGACCCCTCTCGATCGGCCCCCCACCCCCCGGTAGCGAGGGAGACCTCCGACCCAGTGTCCACGTTCGGACGACACTTCCGGTGGATCCACGGTGCAAGCAGGGTCACCCTGGGCGCCGCGACCAGGCGGGGACGGCGCTGGTATCGTTCTCCCTCGTCGCCCAGCAGGCCGGCCGACACGCGCCATTAGCTCAATTGGCAGAGCAGCTGACTCTTAATCAGCGGGTTCGGGGTTCGAGTCCCTGATGGCGCACCACGTTCGACCAGCGGCTTCGTCCTCCCGGACGGGGTCGCTTCGTCGTCTCCGGGGCCGGTCGCGTCAGGCGTCGAGTCGGCGGAGGCGACGCTCAGCCCCTCCCACGCCGTGATGACGGCGGGCTGATCGATGACGCCGTCCGCCGGGATCCCACGCGCACGAGCACCCGGACGTCGTCGCCGACCACCGGCAGGTCCCGGACCTCGGGACCGACCCCGTCGGCGAGGAGCGGAGTAGGAGGCGAGCCTCGCCCCGGTCGTGGCAGGTCTCCGGCGTGTCCTGGCGAGCGCGCCAGCGCAGGTTGGGCGCCAGCCGAACATGCCGACCGGTCGACACCCCCCGGGCCCTTCTTCGGGCTCACGGGACCTCCGTCCGTACGGCCGGGCCGAGCTTCCGCCAGATCCAGCTGGTGGGCACCCGCCGCCCGGTCACGACGTACTCGCGGACCGCGTCGACGAAGAGGATCGTTCCCAGCGCGCGTCGGGCCGCCGCCCACCCGGCGAGCAACAGTTCGTCCCCGGGTGCCAGAACGAAGTCGTCGTCCGGCGCAAGAGTGGCCTGGCCGTCCCGCACGACCAGGAGGGCCACGGCGTGCAGCGGCTCGTCGCGGTCCTCCGGGTTGCGGAGGAGCTGGCCGAGCCGCGCGTTCCCGCCGGCCAGCCAGGCGGGCAGGGCCGGCGCCTCCTCCGGCGTGAGCCGCAGCTTCCACAGCGCCTGCAGCTGCGTGCCGCACACCGAAGTGAGCCGGTCGGTGAGCTGCGCCGCCCAGGCGTCCCCGTGGGCGGGCATCTCCCGCAGGAACCGCCACAGCAGGGGCGTCGACAGCTGCGCGTAGACCTCGTGCGCGATCACCTCGGCCGGCACGAGAAGCGCGTCGACGTCCATGGCCGCGAACAGGGGTGCGCTCGCCGGCCGGTTCTGGCGGGCGCCGATGAACAGCGACGGATTGCTCCGGCGGGCGGCGGCCACCAATGACAGGTTCGTGGTGTCGTTGTCGGTGCCGGCGACGAACCCGACCGCACGGTCGAGGTCCGCCTGCGCCATCACCCACGGATCGGAGCCGTCCCCGACGATCATGGCGGCCTCGGGTGCGCCGTCCGGTCGAGGCTCGACGACGGTGACCTCCAGGCCCTCGGCCCGCAGGTCCCGGGTCAGCTCCCGGCCCAGGCGCCCGTATCCGAAGACCACCCAGCGGCCGCTCCGCGGAGGCAGTCCACGGGTCGGCAACGTCCCGCCCGGACCGCTCTGCAACCAGGTGAGCAGCTGGTAGGAGGCCGGGGCCTTCAGCGCCAGGCGCAGGTGGTCGCCGAATCGGTCGAACGGGTTGACGGTGCTCGGGTTGCCGAACGCCTGCATCCGCTCGGCGAGCGTCCGCGTCGTCACCCGTGCGACGACGGAGACCTCCGGGCGGAGCAACGCGGCGGCCATGACCACGGCCAGGTTCGCCTCCTCGTCGTCCGTGAGCGCGACGACGGCCTCGCAGCAGGGGTGGTCCAACCCGGCGACACTGAGCAGGCCCGGGTCCCGGGCGTCGGCCGCGAGGCCAGGCACGTCGGCGTTGTAGGAGTCCAGTTCCAGGCCGTCGATGCGTTCGGCCGAGAGGTCGAGGACGACGAACCGCCGGCCCAGCGCGTCGATCGAGTGCCCCAGCAGCTGGCCCGTCTGTCCGTAGCCGGCGATGAGCAGGAACGGCTCGCGCAGCCGCGCCACCTTGCGGGTGAAGTGCTGCAGGGCGAGCGCCTGTCGGAAGGCGCGGTCCTGCAGGAGGGCGAGCAGTGACCCGATGGCGTACGCCCACCCGATCACCGTCAGGTAGATCGAGATGGTCACCCACATCCGCTGGCTGTAGGTGAAGGGATAGGGGATCTCGCCGAACCCGATCGTCGAGGCGGTGTAGCTCATGACGTAGAACGCGTCGAAGAAGCCCATTCGCCACGGCCGGCCGTCGGCGTCCTGACCCGGGATGAGGGTCAGGCCCAGGACCGTCACCGCGAAGATGCCGATCAAGACGATCAGCGGGGCCCGCATTCGCCGCATGATCAGGAAGATCGTCGCCGAGGCCTGCGCGGCGGAGGCCGCCGCCAGGCGCAGGGCCTCCCGCCGGCTGCGCCGCTGCTCGTTCCGCCGGAACAGGCTCTTCAACGCCACGACCGATCCGATCAGCCGCGGTGGAAGGACACCGTCTCGACGACGAGCAGGACCACGGACACGACGTTGGCCAGGAGCGCTCCTCCCGACAGCGACACGATGCCTGCCGTTGCCGCCGCGGTGAGCCCGTCGCTGGAGACGTACACCGCGTAGCCGAAGGCGAGCGTGGCCGCGATGAGCTGGAGATCTGCGACGAGGCTGGTCGCCAGATGGACCGCCCCGATCTGCGTCCGGTCACCGAACTTCAGCACCGTCGCGATGAGGTTGACCACCACGGCCGCGAACAACTCGTACTTGTTGTGCAGTGTCGGGTTCTCGATGTCACCGATGAAGAAGCCGAAGTTCAGCGTCGCGGCGAGCACGACGAAGAACCCGAAGACCACCTTCTCCAGGTTCACCAAGCCCTCCCGCCACCAGCCGCTGCCCTGATCGTGGTGCCTGGGCACGCGCTCCGCGACCGAAGGGCGATCACCCGCCGGGGCGTCGCTCGGCCAGGCGTCTCCGTAGGGCCTGCCGCTGGCCTGGAAGCGGGACGGTGTCCGCGCCGTTCACCGTCGCCGCCGGCAGCACTGTCCCGACGCCGTTGCTGCCCGTCTACCAGGAACGACTGGATCCCCGGCCCTGCAGGGACACGGGGTGGGCATGCGAGCCGAGAAAAGGTCACGGACCGCGTCGCCCTTCTCCGCCAGCCCACTCGGCCCAGTCCCGCTCGGAGGCGGTGCCCCTGGGCCGGGCAGAGAGGCGGCGCACCCGAGCGGCGGCACGGACCCGAACGGCGGCACCGACCCGACCGGAGGGACGACCGACTCGAGGGGCGTCGTCGTGATCCACCGCGCATGCCATGGAAGCCCGGCCCCGCTTCGGGCGTTGTGCAGGCGTGAGCAACGCATCCGAGGCCGCGCGCGAGGTCGACGTCGACGTCGACGTCGTCGTCATCGGCGCCGGCCAGGCGGGGCTCAGCACCGCGTGGGCCCTGGTGCAGCAGGGCTTCGAGCGGGAGACGGGCTTCGTCGTCCTCGACGCCGACGACGCCCCCGGCGGCGCCTGGCGGCACCGGTGGCCGTCGCTGACCGTCGGGACGACGCACCGCGTGCACGATCTCCCGGGCCTGACCTTCGAGCCCGAGACGGACGACCTCCGCGCCGCCGACGTCGTCCCCGCCTACTTCGCCGAGTACGAACGCCGGTTCCAGCTCCCGGTGCACCGGCCCGTGCGCGTGTCCGCCGTCCGCCGCACGGACGACGACCGCTTCCGCGCCGAGACGAGCGCCGGCGACTGGACGGCGCAGGCGATCGTCAACGCGACCGGCACCTGGACCCGCCCGTTCGTCCCGCGCTACCCCGGCCAGGATTCTTTCGTCGGCCGGCAGTTGCTTCCGGTCGACTACCGCTCCGCCGAGGAGTTCGCCGGCCGGCACGTCGTCGTCGTGGGCGGCGGCGCCTCCGCCACGCAGCTGCTCGGCGAGATCTCGAGGGTCACCTCGACGACCTGGGTCACCCGCCGGCCGCCGGTCTGGCGGGAGGGCCCGTTCGACGAGGAGGCCGGTCGGCGGGCCGTCGCCATGGTCGAGGAGGCCGTGCGCGCGGGCCGACGCCCCGGCAGCGTCGTCGGCGTCACCGGGCTGCTGACGTCGACGCCCTACGTCCGCGACGGGCTCGACCGCGGCGTCCTCGAACGGCTCCCCATGTTCGACCGGATCACCCCCGACGGGGTCGCGTGGGAGGACGGCCGCTTCGTGCGGGCGGAGGTCATCCTCTGGGCCACCGGATTCCGCCCGGAGATCCAGCACCTCGCTCCCCTCCGCCTGCGCGCGCCGGGCGGGGGTATCCGCATGGAGGGCACCCACGTCGCCGGTGAACCGCGGGTGCACCTGGTCGGGTACGGGCCTTCGGCCAGCACCGTCGGCGCCAACCGGGCCGGCCGCTCCGCCGCGCGCGAGCTGCGCCGGCTGCTGCGCCCCGACGCGGAGCTGCCGCGCTCAGCCTGACGTACCGCCGGCAACGCCGGCGGCGGAATCGTCACGCCGGTCTCGTTCGAGGACGTCGCCTACCCGGTCCGCCGCCGGGACGCCTGACCCCACCCGGCCCTGCTGTGCCCCGGTCCGCGCGACCGGGCACAGTGGTGGGGTGATCTCCGCAGACCCGGCCTCAGACTCCGCCGCAGACCCCGCCGCCGAGGGCCGCCGCCGCGCCGAAGAACTCCTGAGCCTCCTGACCGACGACGACACCACCGGCGTCGAGCGGCTGCTCGAGGCCGTCACCGAGGTGCGCGACCTCGTCTTCACCGGAGCCGGACTGACGGCCATCGCCCGCGCCGAGGTCCGGACCCTGCCGCCGGCCCAGCGGGCGCAGGCGAACACGCGGCAGGAGCGGCTGGGTTTCCTCCGCGACGCCAATGCCGCCGAACCGGAAGGGCTCCGCATCTGGCTCCGGCGCGCGGCCGAGGAGATCCTGCTGATCCGCACGCAGCAGGCCGTCGCGAACCGGGTGATCGCCGCCGATCAGGCGTGGACGGCCACCCGGGCGGCCGCGGAGGCCAGCGGCACCGCCGCGGCCAGCAGCGCGGCGACGACGACGTAGGTCCACGACAGACCGATCTCGGCAGCCAGCACACCGAGCACCAGGGCACCGGTGGCGGTGCCCGCGTCGAACGAGGCGTTCCACATCGCGCTGGCCGCCGTCGTCCCGCTCTCGCCGGCACGCGCGAAGGCAGCCAGCAGCGTGAGGTTCTGCGTCGCCCCGAACCCGGCACCGAACACCGCCGCGCCCACGAGGATCCATGCCTCGCCCGCCACCAAGCCCGCCCCGCAGGCCGCGAGCCCGACGGCGGCCACCCCCATCGCCAGGGGCATCAGCAACCGGCTGCCGAGCCGGTCGGCGAGCAGCCCCGCCCGCCACCTGGTCACGGCGCCCGTACCGCCGAACAGGAGCAGGGCGACGGTGGCCAGGACGCCGTCCGGACGCTCGATCGGCAGGAAGGTGACCAGGCCGCCGCCGGCCAGGGTGACCACGAACAGCACTCCGGACGGCACCAGAGCCGCCCGCGCGGCCGTGCGACCGGAGCCGGCCGGACCGGGCGGCGGCTCCGCGGCCACCGACCGCAGGAGCATCGGCACCAGCGCCACGCCCAGGAGCGGCGACGCCGCCAGCCACGACAGCCAACCGACGTGCCCGTCCAGCACCAGGGCGACGCCGGCGGGGACGGCGACGAGGTTGGGCACCGCGATCGCCAGCCCGTAGATCCCGATCGACTCGCCACGCTTCTCGGGGGGCGCCACCCGCGCCGCGAGAGTCGCGCCGAGCACCGTCAGGACGGCGAACCCTGCTCCCCGGACGACGCCGATCGCCGACAGCCAGGCGACCCCGTCGTCCAGGACGTACAGCGGCGCGGGCAGCCCCATGGCGACCAGTCCGGCGACCAGCACGGGGCCGATTCCGAAACGGCTGGTGAGCGAGGGTATGGCCATCTGCACGGCGATGGTGACCGCGAGGAAGACGGCCGTCACGACACCGGCGGTGCTCGCGCCCGATCCCCCGCCGACCGCGTACGCGGGCAGCGACGCCAGCGTCAGGCAGTAGCTGGCGAACCCGAGCACGGTCACCCCGACCAGCGCGCGCATTCCCCGCGTCCGCCACAACGAGGCGGTTCCCTCCAGTGCTGCCGCGCTCACGCCGCTCCTCGTCCTCGATTCCGTGTCGGGCGAGCATGACCGCCCCGGGGCGGCCGACCCTCCCCGGGTAGGCATACGGAGTGCCTCTGCTGATGGCGCCGGTTTCGGTGCGGCGGCTCGGCGAGCTGCTGGCTGGCCCGCCTGATGCGGAGTGGATTGGTGCGGGGTACCCGCCCGAATGCACACCGCTCCAACCAGGGGTGGGTGGCGGTGGTCCGTGGGCG
>JAOPWJ010000106.1 GCA_025965715.1 Blastococcus sp.
TCGCTCACCAGCTGCACCTCGGCGGCCGACAGGTCGATGTTGCTGGGCACGAGGTCCAGGCCCGGGATGTCGGTCGGCACGCGGACGTCGGCGAGCGTCGTCCGCCGCTCCATCAGTGCGTTGTAGATGGTCCGGTCCATGTTCTGGGCCGGGATGCCGAGGCCCACCGACAGCGCACCCTGGGGGTCGAGGTCGATCAGCAGCAAGCGCCGCCCGAACTCGGTCAGCGCCGCGCCGAGGTTGATCGTGGACGTCGTCTTGCCGACGCCGCCCTTCTGATTGCACATCGCGATGACGCGCGCGGGCCCGTGCTCGGTGAGCGGTGGCGGCTCGGGCAGGGGACGCTGCCGCGCACGCGCGGGGTCCTGCTTCGAGGTCGCCCCCATCTCGGGGCCCCTGTCGTGCGGGCGCGCGACGGCAGAGGCCGCGTCCGCTCGGTTGACCATGGGTCTGATGCCTCCACCTCGTGCCCGATCCGGATCGCTCCGGGTGCGGTCAGCCGTCCTGTCCGCTCGGGTGACACAGACGTTATGGAGAGCGGCCCGGCTTCCCAAGGAGGCACGCCGGGCGACACGTCGACATGGCGACCTATGCCAACCGACTCGGCGTATTGAGTCGAAATCACCGGCTAGATGTGCCAAGGATGGGGTGGAGGACGTGTCAGCTGCGTGCCCGGGGGTGGCTTGTCGCGTAGACCTCGCGCAGCCGGTCGACCGTGACCAGTGTGTAGACCTGGGTCGTGGTCACCGACGCATGACCGAGCAGCTCCTGCACGACGCGGACGTCGGCCCCGCCGTCGAGGAGGTGGGTGGCGAAGGAGTGCCGGAGGGTGTGCGGGGAGATGGCACCGCCCAGTCCCGCGCGCTCAGCGGCTGACCGCAGGATCGCCCAGGCGCTCTGCCGGGAGAGGTGACCGCCACGCACGTTGAGGAACAGCGTCCCCCCGCGCACGCCCCCCCGGCCGGTGGCCACCAGCGCCGGTCGCGCCCGCACGAGGTACTCCTCGACGGCCCGCAGCGCATAGCTGCCCACCGGGACGACCCGCTCCTTACCGCCCTTGCCGGCCAGCCGCACCGCCGCCTGCCCGCGGTCGAGGTCGTCGACGGCGAGGCCGACCGCTTCGGAGATGCGCGCGCCGGTGCCGTAGAGCAGCTCCAGTAGAGCCCGGTCGCGCAGCCCACGCGGGCCCTCCAGGCTGCCGGCCGCCTCGATGAGCGCGACCACCGACTCGACCGGTATCGCCTTGGGCAGCCGGCGGGCCGGCGTCGGCGGACGGACCTCGTGCGCCACGTCGTCCGGAACCAGACCGTCGAGCAGGGCGAAGCGGTGCAGCCCCCGCACCGCTACCACGGCCCGCGCAGCCGAGGTCGCCGACAGCGGTGGATGGTCGTCGTCCCCCTGGCGCAGGGCCGTGAGAAACCCGGCGACGTCGGACTCGGTGATCTCTCCCAGGCCCCGCACGCCCGCGGCATCGAGGTACCGGGCGTAGCGGCGCAGGTCGCGCCGGTAGGAGGCGATGGTGTTGGCCGCGAGCCCGCGTTCGACCGTGAGGTGGTCGAGGTACCCGGTGACGACCCGCTCGACTGCAGGCCCGGCGGTGAGCGCTGTCGTCAGGTCAGCACCTCCTCCAGCGCCACCGACGCCATCCCGTGCGCCTCGGCGACCTCCGGCAGCACCACCTGCCCGGCGACCACGTTGACGCCGTGGGCCAGCGGTCGGTTGCTCTGTACCGCAGCCGCGGTGCCCTGGTTGGCCAGGGCCATCACGTAGGGCAGCGTCACGTTGGTGAGGGCGTGCGTGGAGGTGTTGGGCACCGCACCTGGCATGTTGGCCACGCAGTAGAAGACCGAGTCGTGCACCCGGAACGTCGGGTCGTCGTGCGTCGTGGGCCGCGTGTCCTCGAAGCAGCCGCCCTGGTCCACGGCGATGTCCACGAGCACCGAGCCGGACTTCATGCGCGACACCAGCTCGTTGCTCACCAGGGTCGGGGCCTTCGCGCCGGGCACGAGCACCGCGCCGATGACCAGGTCGGCGTCGAGCACCGCGCGCTCCACCTCGTAGGCGTTCGAGGCGACGGTCTGCAGGTGCCCCTGGTAGATGCGGTCGGCGGCGCGCAGCTTGTCGATGTCGCGGTCGAGGACGACGACCTCGGCCTGCATGCCCAGCGCGATGGCCGCGGCGTTCATCCCCGAGACGCCGGCACCGATGACCACGACCTTGGCCGCGTACACGCCGGACACCCCGCCGAGCAGCACCCCGCGGCCACCGTGCGCCCGCTCGAGGCTGTGCGCACCCACCTGGGGCGCCATCCGCCCGGCCACCTCCGACATGGGGGCGAGCAGGGGCAGTGCGCCGTCGGCGGTCTGCACCGTCTCGTAGGCGATCGCCGTGGTGCCGGACGCGACCAGGGCGTCGGTGCACGTCTTCGACGCCGCCAGGTGCAGGTAGGTGAAGAGCGTCTGGTCGGCGCGAAGCCGGCCGTACTCCTCCGCGATCGGCTCCTTGACCTTCAGCAGCAGGTCGGCGTTCGCCCACACGTCGTCGGCGGAGGGCAGCAGCTGCGCGCCCGCGCCCGCGTAGTCGGCGTCCGGGATGGAGGATCCCTCGCCCGCGCCTTCCTCGACGAGCACCGTGTGCCCGGCGCGCACCAGCTCCGTCACTCCCGCAGGGGTGAGCGCTACGCGGTACTCCCGGTTCTTGACCTCTCGGGGAACCCCGACCCGCATCGTTGCGACTCCTGGTCTGGCGGGCCGGCCCCGAGGGTGACGGGTTGCGCCCACCGCGATCTGGTCCACCCGGTCCGGGCGGCTCCCTGCGGGAGTCTAGGCATGGCCGGGCCACGCTCCCGTACGCACCGGGCCCCGCGTTCCCCGCGCCGGGCCGCGGGCGCTGCCCGACGATGGCGGTACACCCGTTCGGCCTTCCGGAGGACCCTCGATGCAGCCCTACGCCCAGCATCCCGTCTTGCGCGCCCAGCAGGTGGCCGCGGACCTGTGCATGGTCGTCTGGATCGTCGTCTGCGTCCTGATCGCGCGGACCGTGCACGCCGCCGTCCTGGCGCTGGCCCAGCCGGGGCAGGCGGTGGAGGACCTCGGCAACTCGGTGGCGGACACGATGAACACGGCGGCCGACGCGGCCGAGGGCGTGCCGCTGGTCGGCGACCAGCTGTCGGCGCCCTTCGGCGCGCTGGCCGCCGCCGGCGGTTCCGTCACCGGAGCGGGGCAGGCGGCGCAGGACGCGGTCGGCACGCTGGCCTCCGTGCTGGCCGTCGTCCTCGTCGTGCTCCCGGTGGGGTGGCTGCTGCTGCGCTGGCTGCCCTGGCGGCTGCGCTATGCCCGCGAGGCCGCCGCCGCCCGCCGCATGCTGGCCGGGACGCCGGACCTGCACATGCTCGCCGCGCGGGCGCTG
>JAOPWJ010000107.1 GCA_025965715.1 Blastococcus sp.
TTCTCCGGCTCCCACCAGGACGCGATCAACAAGGGCTTCAAGGCGCTGGAGGCCGACGCACAGACTGCCGGCACCACCGTCGACCAGATGCCGTGGGCGGTCCCGTACCTGCCGATCGACCCCAAGGACGTCGGCCGCAGCTACGAGGCCGTCATCCGGGTGAACAGCCAGTCCGGCAAGGGCGGCGTCGCCTACATCATGAAGACCGAGAACCACCTCGACCTGCCCCGGCGGCTGCAGATCGAGTTCAGCGCCGTCATCCAGCAGCACACCGACGACGAGGGCGGCGAGGTCACCGCGTCGCAGATGTGGGCCGCCTTCAGCAGCGAGTACCTGCCCGATGCGGACGCACCCTGGGGCCGGTTCTCCCTCGCCGGCCACCGTCACAGCGCCGGCGACATGGCGCACGGCGAGCACCTCGACGAGATGGTCGTGGACCTGGTCGACAACGGCGTCCCGGTGATCGTCGAGGGCCGCGGCAACGGCCCCATCGCCGCGTTCGTCGACGCGCTCAAGAGCCTCGACGTCGACGTCCGCGTGCTCGACTACGCCGAGCACGCCCTGTCCGCCGGTGGCGACGCCCGTGCCGCGGCCTACGTCGAGTGCGCCGTGGGCGACCGTGTCCTGTGGGGTGTGGGCATCGACCCGAACATCGTCAGCGCGTCGCTGCGAGCCGTCGTCTCGGCGGTCAACCGGGCCCAGCGGTAGGCAGTCGTCGATCGGCCGTCGGAAGACGCGGCGCCCCCCTTCCGCCCAACCGCCCGCAGGAGGTCGATCCTCGATGCCGCAGCTGATCCCCTACCTCGCCGTCCGTGACGCCCGGGCCGCCATGACCTGGTACGCCGACGCGCTCGGTGCGCGGGTCGTCGGCGAGCCCTACGTCATGGACGACGACCGGATCGGGCACGCGGAACTCGATGTGGGTGGCGCGACGCTCTACCTGGCCGACGAGTTCCCGGAACTCGGGCTGGCGGGGCCGGAGGAGGGCCGGGTCAGCGTCTCCCTGCACCTGGCCGTCACCGACGTCGATGCCGCGGTGAACCGGGCCGTGCACGCCGGGGCCACGCTCACCCGGCCGGTCCACGACGCCCCGTACGGCCGCACCGGCGTGGTCCTCGACCCGTACGGGCACCGGTGGATGCTGCAGACCCCCGCGGCCGCCGGCTCCCCCGGGCCGAAGCCGGGCGACGCCGTCTACCTGACCCTCCAGGTGCCCGACGGCGCCCGCGCCCGCGACTTCTACGAGGCGGTGCTCGGCTGGTCGCTCACACCCGGCCGCGTGGCCGACGGATGGGAGGCCCAGGGACAGAACCCGATGATCGGCGTGCACGGCGGGGACCACGAGGACGCGGGCGTCGTGCCCATGTACGCGACGGACGACATCGAGGTGGCCGTGGCCGCCGTCCGCACCGCCGGTGGCCGGGTGGGCGAGATCGAACGGCAGTCCTACGGGCTCTCAGCCCTGTGCCGCGACGACCAGGGCCTGCCGTTCTGGCTCGGCCAGCTGGGCTGAGACCCGCCGCCCCGAGCTCTCACGCCTCGGCGATCTCCGTCGCGGCCAGCCACTCGTTCTCCACCTGTTCCTTCTCCGCGTGCACGGCCTTGAGCTGGGCGTCGAGCTCGGCCGCCTTCCCGTAGTCGGTGGCCGCGGCGGCGAGTTGCTCGTGCAGCTTCTTCTCGTCGGCGTCCAGCTTGAGCATCCGCCGCTCGAGCCGGCCGGCCTCCTTCTTGGCCGCCCGGGCGTCGGCCGCCGACACCGCGGGAGCGGCCGTCGACGGAGCTCCGAGCGCGGACGTCGAGGCGCCCGCAGCCGTGGTCAGCGGCGCCCCGCCCGCCGCCCGTCGACGCAGGTACTCCTCCACGCCGCCCGGCAGTTCGGCGAGCGTCCCGTCGCCGAGCAGCGCGACGACCTTGTCGCAGACCCGGTCCACGAAGTACCGGTCGTGGCTGACCACCAGCACCGTCCCCGGGAAGCTGTCGAGCAGGTCCTCGAGCGCGGTCAGTGTGTCGATGTCGAGGTCATTGGTGGGCTCGTCGAGCACCAGCACGTTCGGCTCGGCCATGAGGAGCCGCAGCAGCTGCAGCCGCCGCCGCTCGCCGCCGGAGAGGTCCCCGACCGGCGTCCACTGGCGGTTGGCCGCGAAGCCGAACCGCTCGGCCAGCGTCGAGGCCGAGATCTCCTGGTTGCCGATCCGGGCGATGCGGGCGACGTCCTGCACCGCCTCCAGCACCCGCGCCTTCGGCGGCAGCTCGGTGACGTGCTGGGACAGGTACGCCGGCGCAACGGTCTGGCCGACGATCACCTGCCCCGAGTCGGGCTTGTTCTCCCCGACCAGCAGCTTCAGCAACGACGTCTTCCCGGCACCGTTGACCCCCACGATCCCGATCCGGTCCCCCGGGCCGACGTTCCAGGTCAGGTCCTCGAACAGCATCCGGGGGCCGTCGTCGGTGGGGACGGCGTAGTTGACGTCCTTCACGTCGTAGACGGTCTTGCCGAGCCGCCGGGCGGCGAAGCCCTTGAGCGCCATCGAGTCCCGGGCCGGCGGCTCATCGGCGATCAGCGCCTGCGCCGCATCGATCCGGAACTTCGGCTTGCTGGTCCGGGCCGGCGGGCCGCGCCGCAGCCAGGCCAGCTCCTTGCGGACCAGGTTCATCCGGCGGTCCTCGGTGACCGAGGAGATCCGTGCCCGCTCCGCGCGCGCCAGCGTGTACGCCGAGTAGCCGCCGTCGTAGGCGTGCACGTCGCCGTCGGCGACCTCCCACGTGGTGGTGCAGACCTCGTCGAGGAACCACCGGTCGTGGGTGACGACGACCATCCCGCCGGCCCGGGCGCGCACGTACTCGGCCAGCCACGCCACGCCCTCGACGTCGAGGTGGTTGGTCGGCTCGTCGAGCACCAGCAGGTCGAGCGGGCGGATCAGCTGGGCGGCCAGCGCGACCCTGCGGCGCTCACCACCCGACATCGGCGCCACGGCGGCATCCAGGCCGAGGCGGTCCAGCTCCAGCCCGGTCAGCACCGAACGGACCGCGGGGTCGCCGGCCCACTCGTGCTCGGCGGCGAACATCGACGGCGGCAGGACGACGTCGCGCACCGTCGTCCCGGGCGGGAGGGTGCCGGACTGGTCGAGGACGCCCATGGCGAGGTCGCCACGGCGGGTGACCCGTCCGGAGTCGGGCTCGTCGGCGCCGGTCAGCAGGGACAGGAGGGTGCTCTTGCCGCCGCCGTTGCGGCCGACGACACCGATCCGCTCGCCCGCCGCGACGCCGAGCGAGACGTCGTCGAGGATGACCGTGGTGCCGTGGGCCTTGTGCACCCGTTCGAGGTTGACCAGGTTCAGGGGTGCGCTCATCACCCCCAGTCTCCCAGACGCCGTCCCGAGGGGACTTTCTGTACCGAAAGTCCTCAGGCCAGGCGGGTGACTTCCACGGTGACGGTGTGCCCCTCGCTCTTCGGCCCGGAGAACAGCCCCTTGAACGGC
>JAOPWJ010000116.1 GCA_025965715.1 Blastococcus sp.
CTCGATCTCGCGCACCGGCCGCCCGGCGACGAACGCCAGCGCGTTCTCGCGGATCGTGTGCATGTCGTCGGCGCTCTCGTTGCCGGCGATGCGGAACTTGGCCTGCTGCCAGATGAAGCTGGCCAGATCGCGGGTCGTGAAGTACTTCCGGGCGGCCAGTCCGCGGGCGAACCAGAACAGCGAGGCGCCCATCATCATCGTGTTGTCCACGTCGAAGAACGCGGCCCCGGTCGGGTCGGGGCGGACCGCCGGCGGGCCCGCGACCTCGGCGGCGGCGGCAGACGCAGCCCCCGCCACGTGCGCCCGGGTCTCCTCGTCCGGGAGCCTCGCGGCGCGCTCGGACCGGCGGCCGCGCAGCGGCAGACGCGACACGGGGACCTCCCTGCTATGGATCCGCCTTCTGGCGGCCGGCACGGACGACATCGACCCTAGCCGGGCCGTTCCGGACCGATGGGCCCGTGGTCGGGTCAGCAGGACCCGATGGTGATCGGCCCCAGGCAGACGTCGACGTGGAGCTCCGCCGACGGCGTCGGCAGGCTTCCAATGCCGGGCAACGGCAGGGAGGGCACCGCCGGGGTCGTGGGCACCTGGACGCCGATCGAGGGCAACGGCAGGGACGGTGTCGGCAGGGACGGTGTCGGCAGCCCGCCACCGCCGGGCACCGCGGGGGCGGGCACGCCGCCGGCACCACCGCCGCCGGGGACACCGTCGGCGGGACCGGTGCCTCCGGAGCCGCTCGAACCCGCGTCGCCGCTCGTCCCGCCGGGGACGCCGGTCGCCACTTCCGCCGGCGGGGTGGCGCCGGTCGTTCCGCCGCGCACGGTCACGGTTCCCCGATCGCCGGCGGCGTCGGCCGGGCAGGTGCCCGGCACGGGGCCCAACGCGTCGGCCCCGTCGGTCGCCGGGCCCGCAGGGCAGTCCATGGCGGTCCGCAGCGCCGCCGTCCGGGCGTCGATCTGCGCCAGCAGTTCCAGGGAGTCGTCGAACGCCGGGCGGGCCACCTCGGGGACCTCGGGCTGGAGTGCGGCCAGACCGGCGGACTGGCCCGCGGCCCAGCCGGCGAGCTCCTCCAACGGCGCGGTCTCCCGCCCGTCCACCGAGCGCTCGGTCAGCCAGCTCGCCCCGTCGGTCGTCTGCGCATCCATCGTGTCGAGCGTCTGCAGCACCAGCTCTGCCTCGGAGTCGGCGGCCAGGACGACCGGCTCCCCGCCCGCCGGAGCGGCCCCCGCGGCAGGCAGCGCGGAGGGGCCCTCGGACACCAGGTAGTCGAGCTCGCCGAGCCGGGTGCTGGCGAGGCCGAGCAGGGTCTCGCCGCGGCGCGAGTCGCCGGCCAGGGCGAGCTGCGTCTGCTCGGTGCCCCGCTTGAGGCCGTAGAGAACGTCGCCCGGGCGGGCGTCGGTCGACAACGCCACCAGCGTGGACAGCGCGGTCACGGTGAGCGCCGCGCCGGCGAGCCCCGCGGTCAGGCGCGTCCGCCATGGGGCCGGGACGGCGTCGGTCGAGCGGGCGGCCAGCAGGCGCCGGAGGGGCGACACGGGCTCGGGGTGAGGCGACCGGACGGCGGCCATGGCGACGAGCCGCGCGCGGGTGGCGGCCCGGAAGGCGGGATCCGGCTCGCCATCGAGCTGCGGCGCCAAGCTGTGCAGCTGCGCCCGCACCAGGGCGTCGCGCTGGCCGGCCGTGCTGCGGTCGTTCACCGCAGAGCCGCTGCGCACGATCACCTGAAGCCTCCGGACGTCGTTCCTACGAGGGGATCCGCCGTGGGCACACCCCGGTGCGAACGGTTCAACGACGACGCCTGCCCCGGGGTTACGGCCATCCACGACGGCGTCCGGCTCATCGCAGCCCCTCGGGGAGGAGTCCCGCCAGCCGGCGCACGGCGCGGTGCTGCAGCGCCTTGATGGCGCCCTCCTTCTTCCCCATGATCTCGGCAGTCTCGGACACCGACATGCCCTGCAGGAAGCGCAGCGCGATGCACTCCTGCTGCTCGCTGCCCAGCTGCTTCACGCAGGCCAGCAGCTGCTCGTTGGTCAGCTTCTGCACGACCGCGTCCTCGGGGCCGTCGGTGGCGCGGTCGGCGTCGCGCATGTCGGCCGTGGCGACCTCCAGGCGGTAACGGCTGCTCTTCACCTGGTCCCGGATGATGTTGCGCGCGATCGTGACCAGCCAGGCGCCCACGTCCCGGCCCTGGAAGGACAGCGAGTCGATCCGGCGCAGGGCGCGGACGAAGGTCTCGCTCGTGACGTCCTCGGCGGTCGCCCGGTCACCGACCCGGTGGTAGGCGTAGCGGTGCACCAGCGTCACGTAGTGGTCGTAGAGCTCCCCGAAGGCTTCCGCGTCGCCCTCCTGTGCGCGCCGGACCATGTCCCAGACATCGGCGGCCGGGGCGTCGGGGAGGGAACTGGCAGCCCCGGTCGGATCCTCGGCCGGATCCTCGTCGAGCCCGGCGGCCAGCTCGACCGGGACCTCGTCCACCGCGTCGACCGGCAGCCCGTCAGGGCCGTCCTCCGTGCTGGTACGGGGCCGGGGGGTCGGCCGAGCACGCGCCGGGGACGGTTCGGCAGCCGCCGGCCCGGCGTCCAGGGGTTGCGGCATGCGGGCGATCGACCTCCTCGTCGGACCGCCGTCCTGGACCGTGTCGTTCCCGGCGCGCAGGAGACCTCTGCCGGCGCGCGTGCTGCGGGTGGGGCCCCATGGTGACAACATCGCCCCAGCTCGTCCACGCCAGCTGCCCAGATGCCCCATCCGATACACCGGACGGGGCGGTGCGGAGCAGCACCGACGACAGGAGAGGTCCAGTGTCCGAGGCAGCGACGTCGCTGGCTGCACTCGTGCGCTCGGCTGCCGGCCGGCGCCGGGACGCGCCGGCCGTGATCGCCGGCGACCAACGGCTGACCTGGGCGGAACTGGATGCCGCGGTGGACCGCGTCGCTGCCGGCTACGCCGCCCGCGACCTCGCCCCCGGGAGCCGCGTCGCCGTGCAGCTGCCCAACGGGCTGGCGTGGCTCCTGGCCTCGCTGGGGGCGCTCCGGGCGGGGCTCGTCGTGGTCCCGGTGAACACCGCCTACACAGATCCCGAGCTCGAGTACGTCCTCCGCGACTCCGGCGCCCACCTGCTCGTGGCCGCCGGCGAGCGGGCCGATGTGGGCGGGGTGCCCGTGTGCGCCGGCCCGCCGGAGGGCGACGGCCCGCCACCCGAGGTGCCCGACGACCCGGACGCGCTCGCCTTCCTGGCCTACACCAGCGGCACCACCGGGCGGCCGCGCGGCGCCATGCTGACGGCCGGGGCGCTGCGGGCCAACCAGGAACAGTGCCTGGCGATGACGCCCCCGCCGGTCCGCGAGGACGACCGGGTACTCCTCGTCCTTCCCCTCTTCCACGTGTACGGCCTCAACGCCGGGTTCGGCCTGGTCGCAGCGACCGGCGCGTGTGCGGTGCTGCAGGAGACCTTCGACCCCCGCGGCTCGCTGGCCCTGATGGCCGAGGAGGGCGTCACCGCCGTCCCCGGCGCCCCGCCGATGTACCAGGCGTGGCTGGCCGTCGCGGATGCGCTCGGCAGCGACGCCGAGCTGCGGCGCGGCTTCGCCGCGGTGCGGATCGCCTCGTCCGGCGCCGCTCCGATGCCGGAGGACGTCTTCACCGCCATGCGGGAGCGTGCCGCGGTCACCGTCTGGGAGGGCTACGGCCTGACCGAGGCCTCACCGGTCGTCGCCAGCACGCTGGCCACCGGGCGGGCCAAGCCGAACTGCATCGGCGGTCCGGTGCCCGGGGTGGAGCTGGTGCTCCGGGACACGGCCGACTCCCAGGTCGGCGAGGGCCACGGGGACGGCGGCCACGGGGACGGCGACATGGAGGAGGGGCCCGGGGAGATCTGGGTCCGCGGGCCGAATCTGTTCGCCGGTTACTGGCCCGACGGCGCCGACGGGCCGGACGCGGCGGGCTGGCTGGGCACCGGCGACCTCGGCTACCGCGACGCCGACGGCGACGTCCACCTCGTCGACCGTCGCAGCGACCTGATCCTGGTGAGCGGGTTCAACGTGTACCCGGCCGAGGTCGAACGGGTGCTCGACGCCCACCCGGCGGTCGCGGAGAGCGCCGTCATCGGGGTGCCCGACGGCCACACCGGCGCTGCCGTCCGCGCCGTCGTGGTCCTGGCGGAGGGGGAGAAGGTGACGTTCGAGGAACTGCAGTCCTATGCGGCGGAATCGCTGGCCCGTTACAAGGTGCCGACGTCGGTGAACTTCCTCGTGTCCCTGCCGCACTCCCTGACCGGCAAGGTGAGCCGGGCCCGCCTGCGCGAGCTGGGCCTCACCGGCGGTGACGTGGAGGGCGGGACGGATGGGTGACGATCCCCGGTTGGTGCTGCTGAGGCGCGCCGACTGCCATCTGTGCGTGGTGGCCGGGGAGACGCTCCAGCGGATCGCCGGCGAGGCGGGCCTGGTGGCCGAGGAACGGGACGTCGACGCCGACCCCGCGCTCCAGGCCGAGTACGGCGACCGTGTGCCGGTCGTGTTGCTGGACGGCCAGGAGCACTCCTACTTCACCGTGGACGTGGAGCGGCTCCGCCGCGACCTGCTCCTCGGCTGAGCCCCCGACGCCCCTCCTCCGGGCTGTTTCGGGGCCCGAGGGGGTGGCGTCGGCCACAACGCCACCCGTCCGGGCCGGTCAGCACGCTGTCGCGCGTTCCGCGACTTTGTTCCTGCGTTCACAAGCGGTTACCGTGGCCGACGCGGGCGCCTCGCGCCCGCATTCCGATGTCGCAACCCGCCCCCGGCGCCCGCCGGGCGGACGAGGGCGACCGCTGTGGAGAGCCCGTGATCCAGCCGCGGCCCCGGACCATCCCGGAGGCCACCGTCGCCCGCCTGGCCGTGTACCTGCGGGCACTGAGCACCTTCTCCGAGGGTGGTCGGAGCACCGTCTCCTCCGGCGACCTCGCCGAGGCCGCCGGCGTCAACCCCGCCGGGCTGCGCAAGGACCTCTCCCACCTCGGTCCGTGTGGTGTCCGGGGCGTCGGCTACGAGGTGCGGACGCTGCGCGACCGCATCGCGCGTGTGCTGGGCGTCGAGCGGTCCCGGGCCTGCGTCCTCGTCGGGATCGGCAACCTCGGGTCCGCGCTGGCCGACTACGCCGGCTTCGGGTCCCGCGGCTTCGAGTTCGTGGGGCTCTTCGACGCGGCGCCCGCCCGCATCGGGCAGCGCATCGGTGGGCAGACGGTGCGGCCGCTGGATCAGCTCGCCGACGTGGTCGCCGCCACCCAGGCCTCCATCGGCGTCATCACGACACCGGCCGACGTCGCCCAGTCCGTCTGTGACCGGCTCGCCGCGGCCGGGGTGAGGAGCGTCTTGAACTTCGCGCCGGTCCCGCTCGTGGCGCCCGAGGGCGTCGACGTCCGCAAGGTCGACCTGTCCGTCGAGCTGCAGGTCCTCGCCTTCCTCGGCCAGCAGCGGCTGGTCTCGGCGCTCGGTGAGCCGGCATGAGCCTGCTGGCGGTGGGCGTGAGCCACCAGAGCGCACCCGTGGCCCTGCTGGAGCAGTTCGCGATGGGCGCCGACGACCGGGTCAAGGCGCTGCACGAGCTGGTCGGGAGCGACCACGTCAGCGAGGCCCTCGTGCTCGCCACGTGCAACCGGATCGAGGTCTTCGCCGAGGTCGAGAAGTTCCACGGCGGCGTGGCCGACGTGAGCCGGGTACTCGCGCGGCAGGCCGGCGCCACGGTCGAGGAGCTCTCCCCGTACGTCACCGTCCACTACGAGGACCAGGCGGTCGCCCACCTGTTCTCCGTGGCCGCCGGGCTGGACTCGATGGTCGTCGGCGAGACCCAGGTGCTCGGCCAGCTGCGCGCCGCGTACGCGCTCACCCGCGCCGAGGGCACCGTGGGGCGGGCGCTGCACCCGGTCGCCCAGCGGGCGCTGCGCGTGGGCAAGCGGGTGCATGCCGAGACCGGCATCGACCGGGCTGGGGCGTCCCTGGTGTCGGTCGCCCTCGCCCGCGCCGAGGAGCGCATCGGCAGTCTGGTCGGCCGCCGCGTGCTGGTCGTGGGTGCCGGGTCGATGGGCGCCCTGGCCGCGACCACGCTCGCCCGGCGCGGGGCCGACGTCGTGGTCAGCAGCCGTACCGAGGCCTCGGCCGCCCGGCTCGCGACGAGCATCGGCGGCCGCGCCGCCCCGCTCGCGCAGCTGCCGGCAGAGCTGGCCGCCGCGGACGTGCTGGTCACCTGCACCGGCGCCAGCGGGCTGGTCGTGGGCACGGACGTCGTCGCCGGCGCCATGGCCGCCCGGCCAGCCCGGCCGTTGGCCGTGGTCGACCTCGCGCTGCCCCGGGACGTCGACCCCGGCGTGGCCGCCCTGCCGGGCGTGCACGTCGTTGACCTGGCTCTGCTGCAGGGCGAGCGCGCCTCGACGCCCGGCCGGCCGACGGACGGTCCGGTGGCGGCCGACGACATCACCGCGGCACACGCCATCGTCGAGGCCGAGACCGCACTTCTGCGGGCGGAGCGGCAGGCCGCCGAGGTGGCCCCCACCGTGTCCGCGTTGCGCAGCCAGGCCGCCGGTGTGGTCGACGCCGAGCTGCTGCGGCTGTCCACCCGGCTGCCCGACCTCGACGGGCGCGCCCGCGCCGAGATCGCCCGCACCGTGCACCGCGTCGTGGACAAGCTGCTGCACGAGCCCACCGTGCGGGTGAAGGAACTCGCCGCGGCACCCGGCGGCACCGACTACGCCGGGGCGCTGCGCGCGCTCTTCGGCCTGGGCATCGACGCCGAGGTGGACGAGCTGGCCGAGGCCGTCACCGTCGATCCGGCGCTCCGGGCAGGGGAGGCATCGTGACCATCGGCACCCTCACCGTCACGCTTCGCCTCGGCACCCGAGGCAGCGCCCTGGCGCGCACCCAGTCGCAGGCGGTCGCCGATGCGATCACCGCGGCCACGGGTGCCGCGGTGGAGCTCGTGCACATCGAGACCGAAGGCGATCGTTCCGCGGCCGCGATCGCCCAGCTCGGGGGCACCGGCGTCTTCGTCACGGCGATCCGCCGCGCGCTCGTCGAGGGCAGCATCGACCTGGCGGTGCACAGCTACAAGGACCTGCCGACCGCGTCGGAGCCGGGCCTCATCCTCGCCGCCGTTCCCGGCCGCGAGGACCCGCGGGACGCGCTGGTCGCCCGGGACGGGCTCACCCTCGGCCAGCTGCCCCCCGGGTCGCGCGTCGGCACGGGCGCGCCCCGGCGGATGGCGCAGCTGCGTGCGCTCGGCCTGGGTCTGGAGGTGGTCCCGATCCGGGGCAACGTCGACACCCGGCTGGCACGGGTGGCCGGCGGCGGGGGGAGCGGCGACCTCGACGCCGTCGTCCTCGCCCGGGCGGGGCTGGCCCGGCTGGGCCGGCTCGACATGATCACCGAGACCCTCGATCCGCTGCAGGTGCTCCCCGCCCCCGCTCAGGGCGCGCTCGCCGTGGAGTGCCGGACCAGCGACGCCCGCACCCGCGAGCTCGTCGGCCGCCTCGAGGACCAGACCGCCCGCGCCTGCGTGATCGCCGAGCGCAGCACCCTGGCCGCCCTCGAGGCGGGCTGCAGCGCGCCGGTGGCGGCCTACGCCGAGCTCGCCGAGGGAGAGGACGGCCCCGAGTTGTTCCTCCGCGCCTCGGTGACCGCGCTCGACGGCAGCGACGCCGTCCGGGGCTCGCTGTCCGGCCGGCCATCAGCCGCCGCCGAGCTCGGCCGGTCCCTCGCAGCCGAGCTGCTCGACCGCGGCGCGGCCGCCCTCATGGCGGTACCCCAATGACCCCTGTAACCCCCCGCACGCGCCCGATCTCGGGCCAGAATCAGGAGCACGCGATGACGCGCAAGCGCCCGACCGCAGGCCAGGCAGGCCGGGTCGTCTTCGTCGGCGCAGGGCCGGGCGACCCCGGCATGCTGACCGCCCGAGCGACCGCCGCACTCGGCGAGGCCGGCCTGGTCCTCGTCGACCCGGACGTCTCCTCCGCCGTCCAGGACGCCGTCCGCGAGGACCAGCCGGAGCTGGAGATGATCCCGGCCGTCGGTGAGTCGGCCGAGGTCGTCAAGGCGGCCGTGGCCGCAGCGAAGAACGGCACCGTGGTCGTCCGGCTGGTGGCCGGCGACCCCTACACCACGGACGCGGTGGTCAAGGAGGTACTGGCGGTCGGCCGCACCTCCGTGCCCTTCGACGTCGTGCCCGGTGTCGCGCTCGCCACGGCCGTGCCCGCCTTCGCCGGCGTGGCGGTCGGCAGCACGGCGGTGACCGCGGACCTGCGCAGCGGCGTGGACCTGACCGCCCTGGCCGCGGCGGCGGGGTCGGCCGGTGGCACGCTGGTGCTCCAGGGCGCCGTCGAGGATCTGCCGGACGCCGCCGCCCGGCTCGTCGAGGGCGGCCTGTCCGGGAGCACACCCGTCGTGGTCACCGCCGGTGGCTCGGGGACGGCGCAGAAGAGCGTCGTCGCCAAGCTCGCGGCGGTCGCGGAGAAGACCGCCGGACTCGATTCGCTCACCGGGCCCGTGGTCGCCACTGTCGGGACGGCGGTCGACAAGCGGGGCCGGCTGTCGTGGTGGGAGAGCCGCCCGCTGTTCGGCTGGCGCGTGCTGGTGCCGCGCACCAAGGACCAGGCCGGTGAGATGAGTGACCGGCTGCGCGCTTACGGCGCCGTCCCGGTCGAGGTGCCGACCATCGCCGTCGAGCCGCCGCGCAGCCCCGCCCAGATGGACCGCGCCATCAAGGGCCTGGTCACCGGCCGCTACGGCTGGATCGTCTTCACCTCGGTCAACGCGGTGCGCGCCGTCCGGGAGAAGTTCACCGAGCTCGGGCTGGACGCGCGCGCCTTCGCCGGCGTGAAGGTGGCCTGCATCGGCCGGCAGACGGCGGACGCGGTGCGCGCGTTCGGCATCGTGCCGGAACTTGTGCCCACGGGTGAGCAGTCCAGCGAGGGCCTGCTCGCCGACTTCCCGCCCTACGACGACGTCTTCGACCCGATCGACCGGGTGCTGTTGCCCCGCGCCGACATCGCGACCGAGACGCTCGCCGCCGGTCTGCAGGAGCGCGGCTGGGAGATCGATGACGTGACCGCCTACCGCACGGTCCGGGCGGCCCCGCCGGCCGCCAGCGTCCGTGAGGCGATCAAGGGCGGCGGCTTCGATGCGGTGTGCTTCACCTCCTCGAGCACCGTCCGCAACCTCGTCGGCATCGCCGGCAAGCCGCACACCAAGACCGTCGTCGCGGTCATCGGCCCGGCCACCGCGGCCAGCGCCACGGAGTTCGGCCTGCGGGTCGACGTCCAGCCCGAGACGGCCGCGGTCGCGCCGCTGGTCGACGCGCTGGCGGAGTACGCCCTGTCGCTGCGGGACGCGGAGGACGGGGCCGACAAGTGACCGCCGGCGGGCTGGGCGGGCCAAACGCGGGGTTCGCGCGTGGGCGTCGACTCCGGTCGACGCCCGCCCTGCGGCGTCTGACCGCGCAGACGCGGCTGGCGCCGGCGGACTTCGTGCTGCCGGTGTTCGTCAAGCAGGGCATCGAGGCCCCGGTGCCCATCTCGTCGATGCCCGGCGTCGTGCAGCACACCCTGGACTCGTTGCGGAAGGCCGCGGCCGAGGCAGCCGAGGCGGGCATCGGCGGCCTCATGCTGTTCGGCATCCCATCGGAGAAGGACCCGGTGGGCTCGCAGGCCGACGCCGCCGACGGCATCGTCAACGTCGCTCTGCAGGTGCTGCGCGCCGATCTGGGCGACGAGCTGGTGCTGCTGGCCGACCTGTGCCTCTGCGAGTACACCGACCACGGGCACTGCGGCGTCGTCAGTCCGGCCGGCGTCGTGGACAACGACCCGACCCTGGACCGGTACGCCGCGGTGGCGATCGCGCAGGCCCAGGCCGGCGCCCACGTCATCGCGCCGAGCGGAATGATGGACGGCCAGGTCGCGGCCATCCGGAAGGCCCTCGACGGCGCTGCGCACACCGAGACGCCGATCCTGGCCTACGCCGCGAAGTACGCGTCCGGCTTCTACGGCCCGTTCCGCGAGGCGGCCGAGGGGGCGCCGCAGTTCGGTGACCGCTCGACGTACCAGATGGACCCGCCCAACGCCGACGAGGCGCTGCGCGAGGTGGCACAGGACCTCGCCGAGGGTGCCGACGCGGTCATGGTCAAGCCCGCGTTGCCCTACCTCGACATCGTCGCCCGGGTCGCCGACGCGGTCTCGGTGCCGGTCAGCGCCTATCAGGTCAGCGGCGAGTACGCGATGGTCGAGGCCGCCGCGGCCAACGGCTGGATCGACCGGGAACGTGCCATCCTCGAGACCCTCACCGCGATCCGGCGGGCCGGTGCGGGCACGGTGCTCACGTACTGGGCCGTCGAGGCCGCGCGGCTGCTCGGCCGCGCCTGACCGACTGACGTGCGCGGCTACGTCGAGCCAGGCGGCACCTGGCGGCCGTTCTGGCTCGTGACCGCCGCGCTGGTGGCCTTCGTCGTCCTCGACGTGGCCCTTCCGGGCGGCGACGTACCCCCGCTGATCTGGGCGGTCGCGACGGTCTCCGTCCTCGGGATCGTCGCCGCCAGCACCCTGTCGGCCCGGCGGCTGTGGACCGTGCGCGTCGACGCCTCCGGGCTCACCGTCGGGCGGGAGAGTGTCGCCTTCGCTGACATCGATACCGACCACCTCCGCGACGTCGATCGTGGGGTGGACGCTGGTGCGCCGGTGCTCGGCGGCGGCTGGTCGTTGCCGCGCGGCCGGACCGGACTGCCGCTCAAGCTCACCGACGGGCGCACCGTCCTCGCGCCGACCCGCGACCCGGCGTCGCTGTGGGCCGCCCTCTGCGACGGAGTGCGCAACACCACCGACGGCGCCTCAGGAACACAAGGGACACTGAATCCGTGACCTCGCTGGACAGCTCCGCCTACGCCTACGAGGCGCCGGTCTCGGCCGACCTCTTCGCCCGCGCGCGAACGATCACACCCGGCGGGGTGAACAGCCCGGTCCGCGCTTTCCGGGCCGTCGGGGGCACCCCCAGGTTCATGGCCGAGGGCTCCGGACCCTGGATCACCGACGCCGACGGGCGCCGCTACGTCGACCTCGTCAGCTCGTGGGGCCCGATGATCCTGGGGCACGCCCACCCGGCCGTCGTCGACGCCGTCACCGCCGCCGCCCGCCGCGGCTTCTCGTTCGGCGCTCCCACCGAGGGCGAGCTGGACCTGGCCGAGGAGATCCGCGACCGGGTGCCACCGGTGGAGCGGGTCCGCCTGGTCAACTCCGGCACCGAAGCGGTGATGTCCGCCGTCCGGCTGGCCCGCGGCGCCACCGGCCGGCCGGTCATCGTCAAGTTCGCCGGCTGCTACCACGGCCACGTGGACGCGCTGCTGGCCTCGGCGGGGTCCGGCGTGGCCACCCTGCTGGCCGCCTCCGGGTCCGACGTCGCCCGGCCCGGCCGGCCGGACACCCCGGGGGTGACGGCCGGCGCGGCCGCCGACACCGTCGTCCTGCCCTACAACGACGTGGCGGCCGTCGAGGCGGTGTTCGCCGAGCGCGGCGCCGACGTCGCCTGCGTGATCACCGAGGCGGCCGCCGGCAACATGGGCGTCGTGCCGCCGTTGGACGGGTTCAACGCGGCGCTGCGGCGGATCACCGCCGCGCACGGGGCCCTGCTGATCATGGACGAGGTCATGACCGGTTTCCGGGTGTCCCGTGCCGGCTGGTACGGCATCGACCCCGTGGACGCCGACCTGTTCACCTTCGGCAAGGTCATGGGCGGCGGCCTGCCGGCCGCCGCGTTCGGAGGCCGCGCCGACCTCATGGAGCGGCTGGCACCGGTGGGGCCGGTCTACCAGGCGGGCACCTTGTCGGGGAACCCCGTGGCGGTGGCGGCCGGACTGGCCACCCTTCGGCACTGCACCGACGAGGTCTACGCGCACTGCGACGAGGTCGCCGCCGTCCTCCGGGGCGCCGCCAGCGCCGCGCTGTTCGCCGCGAGCGTGCCGCACCGGGTGCAGCAGGCCGGGTCGATGTTCTCCGTCTTCTTCGTGCCCGACGAGCGCCAGGTGCGCGACTACGACGACGCCCGCACGCAGGACCTCGCGCGCTACACCGCCTTCTTCCACGCGCTGCTCGCCCGGGGTGTGTACCTGCCGCCGTCCGCCTTCGAGGCCTGGTTCGTCAACGCCGCGCTCACGGGTGAGGCGCTGGACCGGGTGCTCGACGCCCTGCCTGCCGCCGCCCGGGCCGCCGCCGAGGCGGGCCAGTGACGCAGCGGAGCCCCGACATCACGACGGTCCATCTGCTCCGGCACGGAGAGGTGCACAACCCGGGCAAGGTCCTGTACGGCCGGCTCCCGGGTTACCGCCTGTCGACCACCGGCGAGGCGATGGCCCTCGCCGCCGCCGAATGGTTCACCGGCAGGCGGGTCACGCACCTGGTCTCCAGCCCGCTGGAGCGGGCGCAGCAGACCGCGGCGCCCGTGGCCGAGGCGCTGTCCCTCCCGGTCGAGATCGACGAGCGCCTCATCGAGGCCGCCAACGCCTTCGAGGGGCGTGCCGTCGCGGGGGGTGCCGGTGTCTTCGCCGCCCCCGGGAACTGGTGGAAGCTGCGCAACCCGTTTCGTCCCTCGTGGGGGGAGCCCTACGTCGAGATCGCCACGCGGATGCTCGCCGCGGTCGAGGCCGCCCGTGACGCCGCCCGCGGTTCCGAGGCGGTTCTGGTCAGCCACCAGCTGCCCATCTGGACGGTCCGGATGCACGTCGAAGGACGGCGGTACGTGCACGATCCGCGCCGCCGGCAGTGCGGCCTGGCCAGCGTGACCTCGCTCGTCTACGAGGGCGACCGGGTCGCCCGCGTCGACTATGCCGAGCCGGCCGGTGCCACCGATGCCGACGCGGTGCCCGGAGCATGAGCGGCCGGCGCGCGCTGCTCGGCCGCATCTGTGCGGCACTGGCCTGCACGGCACTGGTCGCGGGCTGCTCGACGGGATCGGACCAGGTGGAGGTCAACAATGGTGGCGAGTTCCGCTTCGTCGAAGGCACTCCGGCCGGCGCCGTGATCCCGGTGGGCGAGCGGGCCTCCGCCCCGGCGTTCAGCGGCACGCTGCTGGACGGCGGCGCGTTCGACTCGTCGGAGCTCGCGGGGCACGTCGCCGTGCTCAACTTCTGGGGTTCGTGGTGCCCGCCCTGCAGGGTGGAGACGCCCATGTTCGACGAGGTCGCTGCCGACCTGGCGGACGCCGGCGTGCAGTTCCTCGGCATCGACGTCAAGGAGACGGACAAGCAGTTCGCCCAGGCGTTCCTCGACCGCTTCGAGATCAGCTTCCCGTCGCTCTACGACCCGCGGGGCGAGGTCGCCCTGGCGTTCCGCGACTATCCGGCGAATGCCATCCCGTCCACGATCGTCCTGGACGCCGAGGGGCGGGTGGCGGCGGTGTACACCGGTGAGGTCGCCGAGGACGACCTGCGCCGGGTGCTCGACCGCGTGCTGGGGGAGGGGGTTTCCGGTGGGTGAGACGTTCAGCGGCCTGGTCACCGACGGCCCGCTGCTCGTCGGTGCCGCCGTGGCGGCGTTGGTGGGCCTGATCAGCTTCGCGTCTCCCTGCGTGCTCCCCCTGGTTCCCGGCTATCTCTCCTACGTCGCCGGACTGGTCGGCGCCCCGGCAGCGCAGGCTCCGCAACCGACAGCCTCCCCGCAGCCCGCCGGCGGGGGTGCCACCGCGACCGCTGTGCGCGCGGAGGTCTCGGCGCGCGGCCGCATGGTGGCCGGTGCGCTGCTGTTCGTGCTGGGGTTCAGCCTCGTCTTCATCGCGTTCGCGACCGCGTTCGGTGGCCTGGGCCGGCTCATGCTCGAGTACACCGACGTCCTCAACCGCGTGTTCGGGGTCGTCACGGTGCTCGTCGGCCTGGGCTTCCTCGGCTGGCTCCCGCTGCTGCAGCGCACGACGCGGCTGTCGGCCCGGCCCGCCGCCGGGCTGGCCGGGGCGCCGCTGCTCGGAATCGTCTTCGGCCTCGGCTGGACCCCGTGCCTGGGCCCCACTCTCGCCGCCGTCTACTCGCTGGCCGTCTCGGAGGCGACCGCCGCGCGCGGTGCCGTGCTCGGTCTGGCCTACTGCCTGGGACTGGGCGTGCCGTTCGTCCTCGTGGCACTCGGCGCCCGATCGGCCGTGGGCGCCACCGCGTTCCTGCGCCGGCATGCGCGCACCGTCACCCGCGTCGGCGGAGCGGTCCTCGTGCTCGTCGGCCTGATGCTGCTCACCGGCGCGTGGACCGAGCTCATGGGCTGGCTGCGCTCGTGGCTGGCGGCGACCGGGTTCGGGGAGTCGGTCCTGTGACAGTGACCGCCCCGCCGCGCGAGTCCGCGGCCCCCACCCCGCCGGCGCGCCCCTCGGCCGGCCGGCGGGTGGGCGATCGGCTCCTGTCCTGGTGGCGCCGCCTCACCGCGATGCGGACGGCGATCATCCTGCTGTTCCTGCTGGCGCTGGCCGCCGTCCCCGGTTCCCTGCTGCCACAGCGTGCGCTGTCGCAGAACAACGTCCGGCAGTACGTCGCCGACCACCCGACGCTGGCGCCGGTCCTGGACCGGCTCTACCTGTTCGACGTCTTCAGTTCGCCGTGGTTCGCCGCGGTCTACCTGCTGCTGTTCGTCTCGCTGATCGGTTGCGTGCTGCCGCGCGGTCTCGAGCACGCCCGCGCCCTCCGCGCCGCTCCTCCGTCCGCTCCCCGGCATCTGACCCGGCTGCCCGACTCGGGGGAGGTGGCCACCAGCCTGCCCTCAGGGGAGGCCCTCGACGTCGTGGAAGAGGAGCTGCGGGTCCGCCGCTTCCGGGTCGTGCGCCGGGACGGCCCTGCCGATCCGGCGGGGACCCGCGGTGACCTCTCGGCCGAGAAGGGCTACCTCAAGGAGACGGGGAATGTGCTGTTCCACCTCTCCCTGGTGGCGCTGCTGCTCGGCCTGGCCGGCGGCAAGCTCTGGGGCTATGAGGGCAGCATCCTGGTCACCGAGGGCCAGGGCTTCTGCAACTCCTTCCAGCAGTACGACACGTACTCGGCCGGGCCCCTCGTCGACAGTGCCGACCTGAGCCCGCTGTGCGTCGACCTCGAGGACTTCCGGGCCCAGTACGAGCCGAACCTGACCGCCTCCTCGTTCACCGCCGGCATCGGCTACGGCGCCCCCGGCGAGCAGGGCCGGCCCACGAGCATCGGGGTCAACGACCCGTTGCGGATCGACGGAAACCGCGTCTACCTGACAGGCCACGGCTTCAGCCCCTCCTTCACCGTGACGCTCCCCGGGGGGAAGACGTTCGAGAACGTCTCCCAGCCGTTCCTGCCCACCGACCAGTCGACGATGGCCAGCGAGGGCGCGCTGAAGCTGCCCGACGCGGGCGCGTCCAGCGACGACCAGTTGGCTCTGGAGGGCTTCTTCGCCCCGACGGGCCTGGTGCGGGGCGGCGTCCTGACGTCGGTGGACCCTCGTCCCCTGGCGCCGCAGGTGGCGATCGTGGCGTACCGGGGCTATCTGGGTCTGGACTCCGGCGTTCCCCAGTCGGTGTACTCGCTGGACGCCTCGCAGATCGAGCGGGGACGGCTGGAGCGGGTGGGCGCGGCGAACCTGGCCGTGGGCGACTCGCTGGACCTGCCGGACGGCACCAGCATCGCCTTCACCGGCTACCGCGAGTTCGCCGCCCTGCAGCTCTCGCACGACCCCGGCCAGGTGTGGGTGCTGGGCGCCGCGATCTCGCTGCTGACCGGGCTGCTGGGCATGCTGCTGCTGCGCCGCGAGCGGATCTTCGCCCGGGCAGCACCCGACGCCGCCAGCGGCGGTAGCGTGCTGACGGTCGCCTCGCTCTCCCGTGGCAGCGGCCAGAACGGGCCGAGGTTCGCGGCACTGGCCGCCGACCTGCGGAACGCCCTCGACGACCGCGCCCGTGGCACCAGCACTCGCACCAGCACCAGCACCAGTACTCGCAGACCGGAGGGACCCCCCGCGTGACTCCTGACCAGTCGCTGGCCGAGCTGTCCGACCAGCTCTTCACGAGCGGCGTCGCGCTCTACTCCCTCGCCGTGGTCGCGTTCTGCGCGCAGCTGGCGTTCGGCCGGCGCCCGGCGCTGGTCGCCGCAGGGGGCGGGGGAGTGCTCCCGTCGGACGCGCCCGCCGACGAGCCCGAGCGCGGTCGCCGTTGGGGGATCGCCGCCATGGCCCTGACGGTGCTCGGGGCGGTGGCGCACGCCGGGGTCCTGGTGACCCGCGGCCTGGCGACCGACCGGCTGCCCTGGGGCAACATGTACGAGTTCGCGACGGCGACGGTGCTGGTCGCCGTGGTGGCCTACGTCGTGCTGGCGCTCCGCTCGCCCGGTCTGCGGCACATCGGCGTCTTCGTCCTCGCCCCGGTCGTCCTGGCCCTGGTGCTGATCGGGCTGTTCCTCTACGCCGAGGCCGGCCCGCTGGTGGCGGCGCTGCGGTCCTCCTGGCTGGCCATCCACGTGAGCACCGCCATCCTCGGCTTCGGGATGTTCTTCGTCAGTGGGATCGTCAGCGTGCTCTATCTCGTCCGCACCCACCACGACGCGCGCGAGCCCGACGACGGCCGGCAGGGCGACGGCATCGTCTCGCGGCTGCCTGCTGCCGGGGCGTTGGACCGCGTCGCGCACCGCACCGCGGTGTTCGGTTTCCCGATCTGGACCTTCGCGGTCATCGCCGGCGCCATCTGGGCCGAGAGCGCCTGGGGCCGATTCTGGGGCTGGGACCCCAAGGAGACCTGGGCCTTCATCGCGTGGGTGGTCTACGCCGGCTACCTGCACGCCCGCACGACCGCGGGGTGGCGGGGCCGCCCCGCTGCCTGGGTCAACGTCGTCGGCCTGGTCGTCATGGTGTTCAACCTGCTCTTCGTCAACATGGTGTCGACGGGGCTGCACAGCTACGCCGGCGTGAACTGAGCCCCCTCCGGGCACTCATCGGGAGACCGGCACCCGGCGCAGGTGACGACTGTCCGACCAGCGTGTTTACATTCCGCCATGAGCATTCCCCCGAGCCGGCCTGCCCAGACCGGCCTGGGCGGCCTCGGCTGGCCTGCCCCGCCCCCGCCCGGGGGTGGGAGCCTCGGCTGGCCGGTGAAGGACGCCGCCGGTGAGGCGCGCTGAGCGGGTGCTGAACGTCAGGCGGGCGAGCCGTCGTCCCGTCGCGTGCGTCGCTCCAGCTCGCGCAGGAACTCCGGATCGTCGTCGGGGGCGAGCGGCCGCGTCGGGCGCGGCGGCCTCGGTCGGCGGGGTCCGCGCAGCGCGCCGCCGCCTCGTCCGCCCGGGGGCGTGCCCGCCGCCCGCATGACCAGCACGACGACCACGACCGCGACCACCAGCAGCACCAGGTACGGCACTTCGACCACCCCCTCGTCGGCACCCAGCGTACGTCCGCGGGAATACTCAGTGCCGCGCCGCAGACGCGCCGACGCACTCCCGCAGGACGGAGACCCCCACCATCGACGCAGTCGACCGGCAGTTGATCGACCTGTTGCGTGCCAACGGGCGGGCGAGTTACGCCGAGCTGGCCCGTCAGGTCGGGCTCTCCTCGCCGGCGGTGCACGAGCGGGTCGCCAAGCTGGAGGGCGCCGGGGTCATCACCGGCTACCGCGCCGTTGTCGACCCCCCGTCGGTCGGTCTCGACGTGGCCGCGTTGATCGGGGTCATCGAGAGCGACGCCGTCGACGACACTGGGCTCGAGGAGGCCATGCGGGCGATGCCGCAGATCGAGGACTGCTGGCGCGTGGCCGGCAGCGAGGGATACCTGCTGAAGGTGCGCGTGAGCGACATCCCGGCACTCGAGGCCACCATCAGCGCGTTGAATCGGATCAGGGGTGTGGCACGCACCCGGACGACGGTCGTGCTGTCGACCAAGTGGGAGGGCCGTCATGGCTGAGCAAGGCACCGGTGAGAGCACGTCGGGCACGGATGCCGTCGTCGGGCCGACGGGAGGGCGCCCCGCGGCGCCGCGGGTCTTCCCTTGGCTGTTGGTGTACACGATCGGCCGGCTGGGGATCCTGGCGGCGCTCGTCCTCCTCCTGTGGACGGCGGGGCTGGCCCGCGATCCGGGGCTGCTCTTCGGGCTCCTGCTGTCGATGCCGGTCTCCTACCTGCTGCTCCGCCCCTCCCGGGAGCGGCTGAGCGAGGCGCTGGCCGCGCGCAGCGTCAAGCGCCGGGCGGCGAAGGACGACCTCCGCGCGCGGCTCAGCGGCTCGGAGTAGCGCCGGTCAGCTCGGCGGCCCCGCTCGCGGCGACGTGGGCCGGCACGTCGGCCCACGTCTCGGTGGCCTGGACGTCCGCCACAAGTCATCCTCGACCTCCCGGGAGAGCGGCGTGGAGGCGTTGCCGCGCGAGATGGCGGGGCGTCGCCCGTCGAGCCCGCCGTCCTCGACGTCGTTGGGCAGCATGCCGCGCGCACACCGTCGGAGACCACCCCGTCACCGCGTCGGTCAGCTCAGCGCGAGCCCGGCTCCCAGCAGCACGCCGGTGGCCAGGGTGAGCAGACCGGTGGCCTGCAGCGCGGCGATCAGCGCGGGCCCCCGCCCCCCGGAGAGCACGGTGCGCGCGGGCGGCAGCGCCAGGGGCGCGGCCAGCAGCGCCAACAAGGCCCACGGCCGGGCCACCCCGACGGCCACCACGACGGCGAACGGCACGGCCAGCAGCCCGACGTAGGCCAGTCGCGTCGTCCGGTCGCCGAGCAGCACCGCGAGCGTTCGTTTGCCCACGGCGGCGTCGCCGGCGATGTCGCGGAGATTGTTGACCATGAGGATCGCCACGATGAGGAGGCCGATCGGCACCGCGACGGCGAACGCCAGTCCGGCCAGCGTCCGGGTCTGCACGTAGGTCGTGCCGACTACCGCGACCAGGCCGAAGAAGACGAAGACGAAGATCTCACCCAGCGCGCGATAGCCGTAGGGGATGGGGCCGCCGGTGTAGGTCCACGCCGCCACGATGCAGACCGCGCCGACGGCGACGAGCACCCAGCTCGACAGCGCGGCCAGCGCGAGCCCGGCGACGGCGGCAACGGCGAACGCGAGCCCGGCGGCCAGCAGCACCTGCCGCGGCGTCGCCGTGCCCGAGCCCACCAGCCGCATGGGGCCGACCCGATCGGCGTCCGTTCCGCGCCGGCCGTCGGAGTAGTCGTTGGCGTAGTTCACCGCCACCTGGAGCGCGAGAGCCACGAGCAGGGCCAGCAGGGCGGGCACGAGCCGGAAGCCCTCGAGCGCGGCGGCGGCCCCGGTACCCACGAGGACCGGGGCGAGGGCAGCCGGGAGCGTGCGGGGGCGGGCACCGGCCAGCCACTGCGCGGGCGTCGCCACCGTCAGCGCGTCCCCTCGACGACCGCGGCGGCCACCGCGCGCCGGTCGGGCTTGCCGGTGTGCAGCGCCGGCACTGCCGCGATCGTGTGCAGCTCGCGCGGCGCGGCCGGGGCGCCGAGCCGGTCGGCCACCCAGGAGCGCAGAGCGGCCAGGTCGGGGGCGGTGCGGGTCCTCGGGACGACGGCGGCGACGACCCGCTGGCCCCATTCGTCGTCGGGGCGGCCGAACACGACGGCGTCCTCGACGTCTGGGTGCTCGCGCAGGACCGCCTCCACCGCCGCAGGAGCCACGTTCACCCCGCCGGTGATCACCACGTCGTCGAGCCGGCCGGAGACGGTGAGCCGGCCGGCGTCGTCCAGGCTCCCGGCGTCCCGGGTGACGAACCAGCCGTCGCGGAACGCGGCCGCGGTCGCCACGGGGTCGAGCCGGTAGCCCAGGGCGAGGACGGGGCCGGCCAGCAGGACGCCGTCCCCGTCGATCCGGACCCGCACACCGTCCAGCGGCCGGCCGTCGTAGACGCACCCGCCCGCGGTCTCGGTCATCCCGTAGGTCGTGGTCACCGCCACCCCGGCGCGGTGCGCGCGGTCGAGCAGCTCCGGGTCGGTGGCCGCCCCGCCGACGAGCACCGCGTCGAAGGCCCGCAGCGCGTCCGGCTCGGTGTCGAGGAACCGGCGCAGCTGGGTCGGCACGAGGGAGGTGTAGTGCCGGTCGCCGGGCGGCAGGCGGCGCAGCGCGTCGGCGAGGGGCTCCCCCCTCTCCAGGACGGCGGGGGTCCGGTCGGTCAGCGCACTGCGGCACAGGACCTGCAGCCCGCCCATGGCCGACGACGGCAGGGCCAGCAGCCAGCTGCCCGGACCGCCCAGTCGGTCCAGCCCCGAGATCGAGGACGCCCGAACCGCGGAGGCGGAGAGGAGCACCGCCCGCGACCGACCGGTCGACCCGGAGGTGACCACCACGAGGTCGGCCTCCGGTTCCACCGGCTCCTCGTGGCGCAGAGCGGCACGGGCGGCGTCGACGACCGCGGACGGGCCCGGGGGGAGGACCGCGAGCGGCCCGGCGCCCTCGAGGCAGGCTCGGATCCCGGGTAGGACGGTGGTCCGGACCCTGGCCTCGACGCCCGGCTCAGACAGGTCCGGCGCGCGCACGAGGGTCAGCTGCCGGGCCACGAGGCACGAGCGTACGGCGGCTCCCGCCGCACGGCGCCACCGCGAGCCTGTGAGCGGTGCGGAGCCGGCGGGGCCCTTCTCCTAGGCTGACCGTGTGATGTCCGCCCTTGCCGGGCCGGCGCTGGAGACGCGGGTCTACTCGGTGCCCCTGCGCACCCGCTTCCGCGGCATCGACGTGCGCGACGGGGTTCTGGTGCGTGGGCCGGCCGGCTGGGGGGAGTTCTCCCCCTTCTGGGACTACGACGTCGCGGAGAGCCGGCGCTGGTGGGCGGCCGCCGAGGAGGCCGCCGTGATCGGCTGGCCCGATCCGGTCCGCGACTGCGTGCCGGTCAACGTCACGGTCCCGGCGGTCGGGGCGGCGCACGCCCACGCCATCGTGACCGCCTCGGGATGCCGCACCGCCAAGGTCAAGGTCGCCGAGCCGGGCCAGACGCCGGCCGACGACCTTGCCCGCGTGGAGGCGGTGCGGGACGCGCTGGGCCCGGGCGGCGCGATCCGCGTCGACGCCAACGCTGCCTGGGACGTCGACACCGCGGCCGCCCGGATCGCGGAGCTGGACGCGGTCGGCCTGGAGTACGTCGAGCAGCCTTGTGCGACGCTGACGGAGCTGGTCGCGCTGCGCCGGCGGATCGACGTCCGGATCGCCGTCGACGAGGTGGTGCGGCGGGCGGCCGACCCGCTGGCGGTCGATCTGCGAGAGGCCTGCGACATCGTCGTCCTCAAGGTGCAGCCGCTCGGCGGCGTGCGCGCGGCGCTGCGGGTCGCCGAGGCCCATGGTCTGCCCTGCGTGGTCTCCTCGGCGCTCGAGTCGTCGGTCGGCATCGCGGCGGGGGTCGCCCTGGCCGCCGCGTTGCCGGAGCTGCCCTTCGCCTGCGGGCTGGCCACGGTCGCCCTGTTCACCGCCGACGTGAGCAGCCGGCCCCTGCTGCCCGTGAACGGCGCGCTGCCCGTCCGCCGGGCCGAACCCGACCGGCTGGCGGAGCTGGCGGCCGGCCCGGAGGTCGAGGCCCGCTGGCGTCTGCGCCTGGCCGCGGTGACGGCCCCGTGAACCCCTCCACCGCCTTCGGCCGGGTGCTCGTCGACGAACTGGTGCGCGGTGGCGTCACCGACGCCGTGCTCTCCCCGGGCTCCCGCTCCGCGCCGGTCGCGCTGGCCCTGGCCGCCGCCGAACGTGACGGGCGGCTGCGCCTGCACGTGCGCATCGACGAGCGGACGGCGGCTTTCCTCGCCCTGGGTCTGGCCAAGGCGTCGGGACTGCCGGTACCGGTGCTCACGACGTCGGGCACCGCCGCCGCGCACCTGCACGCGGCGGTGCTCGAGGCCGACGCCAGCGGGGTTCCGCTGCTGGCGCTCACGGCCGACCGCCCGCCGGAGCTGCGGGCCACCGGAGCGAACCAGACCGTCGAACAGCCCGGGCTCTACGGCGGTGCGGTGCGCTGGTCGGCCGACGTGGGGGTGCCCGAGGCCGGCCGCGAGGAGGCGCAGAACCGTTACTGGCGCTCGCTGGTGGCCAAGGCCCTCGTGCTCGCACGGGGCACGCTCTCCGCCGATCCCGGGCCGGTGCACCTCAACCTCGCGCTGCGCGAGCCGCTGCTCCCTGACGACGGGCCCGGTCCGCTCCAGAGCCCCTGGGCCGGCCGGCCCGGCGGCAACCCGTGGACCGTGGTGCGCGCGACGCCCCGGCCCACGTCGAGAGCCACGGCTCGGCCGCAGCGCACGCTGGTCGTGGCCGGCGACGGTCCGCCGTCCCGGGGTCGGGTGATCGCGGACGACGCCGCCGCCTTCGGGGTCCCCGTCGTCGCGGAGCCGAGCAGCGGTTCCTGGACCGAGCAGGCGATCAGGAGCGGTGCCCTGCTCCTCGGCGTGCCGGGATGGCTGGCCACGCACCGCCCCGAGCGGGTGATCGTCGTCGGGCGGCCCACGTTGTCCCGGCCGGTCGCCACGCTGCTCGCCGACCCGTCGGTCGAGGTCGAGACCGCCGTCCTCACGCCGCGATGGCCCGACGCCGGCCGGTCCAGCGCGTCGGTGGGGGTGGGGCTCGACGCCGGAGTGGGCGAGGGCGACTCGATCGACGGGGGATGGCTGGCCGAGTGGCGGGCCGCCGCCGACCGGGTGGCGACCGCGGTGGATGCCGTCCTGGACGCGGCGCCGGGTCTCAGTGCCGCGCGCCTGGCCCGCGACGTCGTGCGCGGGTTGCCCCCGGGCGCGCTGCTCGTGCTCGGCTCCTCGACCCCGGTGCGTGACGTCGACCGGCTCGCGGTGCCGCGGAGCGATCTGCGGATCGTGGCCAACCGGGGGGTGGCGGGCATCGACGGCACCATCTCCACTGCCGTGGGTGCAGCGCTTGCGCACGCCCGGGCCGGCGGCGCGCCGGCGTTCGCGCTCATGGGAGACCTGACGTTCCTGCACGACCTCACCGGCCTGCTGGCGGGGGAGGGGGAGCAGGTGCCCGACCTCACCGTCGTCGTCCCGGACAACGACGGCGGGGGGATCTTCGCCCAGCTCGAGTCGGGCGCGGACCGTCACGCCCGTGACTACCGGCGGGTGTTCGGGACGCCGCACGGGCGGGACCTGGTGGCGGTCGCGCAGTCCCTCGGCTGGGCGGCGTCGCAGGTGTCCGCGCCGGCGGACCTGGCCGGCGCGCTCATGCTGGGCGGCCCCCGCGTGGTGGTGGTCCGTACCGACCAGCGGGCCGAGGCACTGCTGGCCGGGGAGCTGCGCCAGGCGGCGGCCCGGGCGCTGGCCTGAGTCGGAGCGGTCGTCGCCCCGCTCGGCGGGTCCCTCGAGCTTGCGGATGTCTTGCGGTTTCCTCGACGGGGGCCTGCGGTTGGGCCTGGATCGTCATTCCTGTCACCGGGACCACCCGGACCCGGACAGTCAAGGAGAGACGACGACATGAACACCATCCTCAGCCCGCTGCGCCGCGTCGGCGCCGGCCTTCTCATCGCCGGCATCGCGGCGTTCGGCACGGTCGCCGTCGCGCCGGCCGCCCTGGCCGATGAGACGGTCGCCGTGGCGGTCGCCCCGGTCGCCGAGCCGACCGCTCCGGTCGTCACCGAGCCCGCCGCCAAGCCGGGCAAGACGCCGAAGATCTGCACCGCGGAGGACCTCGAGGCCTTCGCCGCGCAGTCGCTGAAGTGGCAGCAGCAGGCCGAGCAGCTCCAGTCGCTGGCCGTCAAGGCTCGGGCCGGTGCCGAGGCCCTCCGGGCGCAGTCGAAGAACCTCAGGGCCGCCGCGAAGAAGTTCGCCGAGGAGCTGGCCAAGGCTTTGGACAAGGCCGCCGCCGCTTGGGAGGCCCAGGCCCAGGACCTGATCGCGAAGACGCTGCTGGGCCCGCCCTGCACCGTTCCGGGCGCCGCGCGCTTCTGAGCCCGCCCGTCCGCATGTCCGACCGGTGACCGGCCGGTGCCCCTGGTTCGCCGGGGACACCGGCCAGTCGGCGTTTCCGGCCCCGTGGCGAGCGGCCCCGTGGCGACAAGCGATGTTCGGTGCCGTTCCTCGCGGTCCCACCGGGACCACCCGGACCCTGACGGTCAAGGAGGGACGACGACATGAACACCGTCCCCAGCCCGCTGCGCCGCGTCGGCGCCCAGCCGGTCGTCGAGGACGGCGCCCGCTTCTGACCCACCGAGCGACATCCACCGGCGGTGTCCCCGATCCCGGGGGTCACCGCCTGGTCTGTCCGCACGGGGTGCTCAGTCCTCCAGCGTGCTCAGTCCTCCAGCGCGGCCTGGAAGGCGGCGAACTTCGCCTGGGTCTCGGCCAGCTCCGCGGCCGGATCGGACCCGGCGACGATGCCGCAACCGGCGAACAGCCGGGCCTCCTGAGGGCCGGTCAGCTCGGCGCAGCGCAGCGCCAGGCCGAACTCGCCGTCGCCGCGGGCGTCCAGCCAGCCGACCGGACCCGCGTAGCGACCACGGTCCATGCCTTCCAGCTCCGCGATCACCGCGGCGGCGTCCGCCGTCGGGGTGCCGCAGACGGCCGCGGTCGGGTGCACGGCATCGATCAGCTCCAGCAGGTCGGCACCGCCGCGGCGGCCGCCGCGCCGCTGGGTGCCGTGGACGTCGCTGGCCAGGTGGCGGACGTTGGCCAGGGTGAGCAGCGCCGGCTCGGCGGGCGTGTCCAGGTCGAGGCAGTAGGGATCCAGCGCCCGGACGAACGAGTCGACGGCAAGGGCGTGCTCCGCACGATCCTTGGTCGAGCTCACCAGCGCCGCAGCCAGCCGCTGGTCCTCGGCGCCCGCGCCGCGCGGCGCCGTCCCCGCGAGTACGCGGGCGGACAGGGCCCGTCCCGTGCGGCGCAGCAGGAGCTCCGGCGTTGCCCCGAGCAGGCCGTCCACGGCGAAGGTCCAGCAGTCCGGAAAGCGAGCCCCGAGCCGGCGCAGGATCCGGCGGGGGTCGAGCGGGATGTCGGTGGTGACCAGCAGGTCGCGCGCCAGCACCACCTTGGCGATGTCCCCGGCGTCGATCCGCCGCACGGCCGTGGCGACGGCGGCGCACCAGCTCGCGGGGTCCAGGGCGCCGTCTGCGTAGCGCAATCGGGGCGCGGGGCCGTCGTCCAGGGGCTCGGCAGGCAGCGGGACGGACTGTTCCGCCGCACCCATGCGGGTGAGCCAACCGACGCCGTTCCGGAGGCCGACCACGACCTCGGGCACGACGAAGATCGACGTCCCGGTAGTGGGGTCGAACGCAATGCTGGCGAAGAGGACCGGGCCGGACCCGGGGACGTCGACGGCGTCGTCGACGTCCAGACCGGCCGTGAAGTCGGCCCACCACGCGGAGGCCTCGGCGAGCGCGCGGGGTCCGGAGACCTCCAGTCGGGCGACCTCGCCCCAGGCGATCATGCCCTCGCCGCGCCGCACCCAGGACAGCGCCGAGGTGGCCGGGAGCAGCTCCAGAAGTGGTGCCGCGGCTTGCGTGCGCGTCGTCGTGACAGTGCGCGCGGCGGCGTCCGGGGAGGTCAGGGCGGCCGCGGTCACGGACCCAGCGTAGGAGGCCTTGTAGCGTCCCCGCCGTGGGAGACCGGCGAGATCACGCACACACCGCGGGCGTCCGGGCCGGGCTGGACAAGCGCCCGGCCGATGTCGCGGCCATGTTCGACCGGGTCGCACGGCGCTACGACGTGACGAACACGGTGCTCTCCGCGGGACTGGACGCCTCCTGGCGCCGGGCCACCCGTGACGCCCTCGGGCCGCGCCCTGGACAGACGGTCCTGGACGTCGCGGCCGGAACCGCGGTCTCGACGGTGGAACTGGCGGCCGGGGGCGTGCACGCCATCGCCTGCGACTTCTCGCAGGGCATGCTCCGCGCGGGCGCTTCCCGGCACGTACCGAAGGTCGCCGGCGACGCCATGGCCCTGCCGCTCGCCGACGCGAGCGTGGACGGGGTCGTCATCTCCTTCGGGCTGCGCAACGTGGCAGACCCCGACGCCGCCCTGCGCGAGTTCCGGAGGGTCACCCGCCCGGGCGGAACCCTGGTCGTCTGTGAGTTCTCCAGCCCGACGTGGAGCCCGTTCCGGACGGTCTACTCGGAGTACCTGATGAAGGCGCTGCCGCGGATCGCCCGCGCGGTCAGCAGCAACCCCGATGCCTACGTCTACCTGGCCGAGTCGATCCGCGCGTGGCCGGACCAGGCGTCCCTCGCCGGCCGGATCTCGGCGGCGGGCTGGAACGACGTCGCCTGGCGCAACCTCACCGGCGGGATCGTCGCCCTGCACCGGGCCCGACGGCCCTGACCTCCTCCGCGGTGCGCCCCTCCGCCGGCTGACCCGATTGGCCCCGTCGTCGGCGGGCCACCGCCTTGTCCTCGGCTGGGAAACTCACCGAAAAGGGCGGGCTCGGCTCTCGACTTCGGGTCTAGCGTCGCTTCATGACGACCCCGCCGCCGGCCCCTCAGCCGCCCTCACCGTCGCCTTCGCCGACCGACCCCGTGCCGCCGCCGACGCCGGCTCCCTACCCCACGCCCGACCCCACGGCTCCGGTCGCGCCCCCGCCTTCCGGCCCGCAGCCGGTCTGACGGCTCCGCCGAGTGCGGGCCCGCGCCGTGTCTAGGGGACGGTTCGCCGACCGGCGCGACGCCGGCCGCGTCCTGGGGGAGCGGCTGGCGGCCACAGCACGCGAGGACGCCGTCGTCCTCGGTCTCCCGCGGGGCGGGGTGGTCGTCGCCGCAGAGGTGGCCGGCGTGCTCGCCGCACCGCTGGACGTGCTGGTCGTCCGCAAGCTCGGCCTCCCGTGGCAGCCCGAGCTCGCCATGGGTGCCATCGCCGCGGCAGGGGATGTCGTCGAGACGGTGCGCACGGAGGCGGTGCTCGCCCGTGCGCACGTCGATGACGACACGTTCGCTGCCGTCCGGGATCGGGAACTCGCGGAGCTGCGCCGGAGAGAGGCCGCCTACCGGGGCCAGCGGCCGGTGGTTCCGGTGACCGCCCGCGAGGTCCTCCTGGTGGACGATGGCCTGGCCACCGGCTCGACGATGCGCGCCGCCGTGCTCGCGGTGCGCCGCGGTGCGCCGCGCAGGATCACCGTCGCCGTGCCGATCGGGGCGCCCGCGGCCTGCGCGGCGCTGGAGCCCGACGTCGACGAGCTGGTCTGCCTGTGCGCGCCGCAGGCCTTCCGTGCGGTCGGCCAGGGCTACGCGGACTTCGCCCCCACCGTCGACGACGAGGTCCGCGCGGCCCTCGCCCGCCACGCGGGGATGTTGTGACCAAGGCCTCCGCGAGGGGGTGCTGTTTCGTCCGTCACAGCCGGGCCTAGACTCGGATTCGACAGACCTTGTGAAGCTTTTCACAAGCTCGCGAAGGACTCGAGGGGGTGCCCAGGTCGTGACCGTCGCCGACGTGATCGTCGTGGGCGCAGGCCCGGCCGGCTCGAGCGCCGCATGGTGGTCGGCGCAGGCGGGCCTCGACGTGGTCGTGCTCGAGAAGGCGGCGTTCCCGCGCGAGAAGGTCTGCGGCGACGGGCTCACGCCCCGCGGGGTGAAGGCCCTCGACGACATGGGCATCGACACCTCGCCGGCCGCCGGTTGGACCCGGCACAAGGGTCTCCGCGTGCACGGCGGCGGTCAGGTGGTCGAGGTCGACTGGCCGCAACTGTCCCGCTGGCCGGACTACAGCCTCGTCCGTCCGCGTCGCGAGCTCGACGCCATGCTGGCGGCCCACGCCGAGGCGGCGGGCGCCCGCGTGCACACCGAGGTGACGGTCACCGAGCCCCTGCTGGACGACGCCGGCCGTGTCACCGGCGTGCGCGCCCACGCGGGCCCGGACAAGGAGCCGGTCACCTGGCGCGCGCCGCTGGTCGTCTCTGCCGAAGGGCTGTCCGGGCGGCTGGCGAAGTCCCTGGGACTCGTCCGCCGGGAGGACCGGCCGCTCGGCATCGCCGTCCGGCGCTACGTGCGCACGCCGCGCACCGACGACGACTACCTCGACATCTCCTTCGACCTGACCGAACAGGGTCCGTCCCGGGAGTCCATGCCCGGCTACGGATGGGTGTTCGGAATGGGCGACGGAACGGCGAACGTGGGGTTCGGCCTGCTGGACACCCGGCGCGCAACGGGCTCCGACCACCGCGAGACGCTGCGCCGCTGGCTGGCGACCTTTCCGCCCGAGGAGCAGCTCGGCGAGGAGTTCGCGGTCACCCCGCTGCGCGGTGCCGGCCTCCCGATGGCGTTGCACCGGCAGCCCGCCTACACCCGCGGCCTGCTGCTCACCGGCGACGCCGCGGGCACGGTGAACCCCTTCAACGGCGAGGGCATCAGCTACGCGATGGAGACCGGTCGCATGGCCGCGGAGACCGCGGCCGAGGCGCTCGCCGCTGCCGAGGGCCCGATCCGCGAGGGGGCGTTGCGCCGCTACCCCGCCCGGCTGAGCGCCGCATACGGCCGCCACCACCGCCTCGGCATGGGTTTCCTGGCCCTGCTGAGCCGCCCGGAGCTGGTCCGGTTCGCCACCGCGCACGGCCTCAAGCGCCCGGTGCTCGTGAACGCTGCGCTGCGGCTCATGGGCAATCTGTCCGATGGCCGGACCGGCGACGCCGTCGACCGGGCGGTCGCCGCCCTCACCCGACTTGCGCCGGCGGTCTGACATGCCTTGCCTCACACAAATGATCCGTGTCGACACGCGCCGTCAACGCCTTGCCGTTACACGGAGCGTAATCGTCCTGACCGTAGGGTGCCCGTGATGCTCTCGACCTACGTCCCGATCCTCGGGTTGTTCGCCCTGGCCGCTGGATTTGCGATCTTCTCCGTGGCCGCCGCACCGCTCATCGGTCCCCGTCGCTATAACCGCGCGAAGCTGGACGCCTACGAGTGCGGGATCGAACCGGTGGACCAGCCCCTGACGGGCGGCCGTTTCCCGGTCAAGTACTACCTGACGGCGATGCTCTTCATCGTCTTCGACATCGAGATCGTCTTCCTCTACCCGTGGGCCGTCACCAACGACCGCCTGGGCATGGTCGGACTGGTCGAGATGGTCGTCTTCATCGGCACGGTGTTCATCGCGTACGCCTACGTCTGGCGTCGCGGCGGGCTCGAGTGGGACTGAGAGAGAACTGATCATGGGGCTCGAAGAGAAGCTGCCCAGCGGGGTCCTGTTGACCACCGTGGAGAAGCTGGTCAACTGGACGCGCAAGTCGTCGCTGTGGCCGGCGACGTTCGGCCTGGCGTGCTGCGCCATCGAGATGATGGCGTCGGGCGCCGGCCGCTACGACCTCGCCCGGTTCGGCATGGAGGTCTTCCGGGCCTCGCCGCGGCAGGCCGACCTGATGATCGTGGCCGGTCGCGTGAGCCAGAAGATGGCGCCGGTCCTGCGCCAGATCTATGACCAGATGCCCGAGCCTCGCTGGGTGCTCGCGATGGGTGTCTGCGCCAGCTCCGGCGGCATGTTCAACAACTACGCGATCGTGCAGGGCGTCGACCACATCGTGCCGGTGGACATGTACCTGCCGGGCTGCCCGCCGCGCCCGGAGATGCTGATGGACGCCATCCTCAAGCTGCACCACAAGATCCAGCACGAGCCGCTCGGTCCCAAGCGGGCCCGCCAGTTGGAGCGCCAGCGCGAAGACGGGACGGCGAAGAACCTGCACGTCGAGATGCCGTCGACGGTGCGCGTCGACAAGAACGCCCGGCGCGCCTACGAGGAGGCCGCCGCCCAGGGCCGCACCGGCCAGTTCAACATCGAGCAGCGGGGTGGCAACGCCGTTGTGCTGCCCGGTGCGGGAGATCGCAGATGAGCAACGACGGCGGGGAGGTCCTACCGGGCCGCACGGAGGCCGGGTACGGCGACGCGACCGCCCCGTCCGGAGGTTTCCGGAAGGGCGCCTTCGGCGTCACGGGCAGCGGTGACACCTCCGGCTTCGGTGGTCTGGTCCGTGTCGAGCCCGGTGGGGCGGTCGCGCTGCACTCGACCGAGCGGCCCTACGGCGGGTATTTCGACGAGGTCACCGACGCCCTCATCGAGGCCGTAGGTCAGGCGACCTACGACGCCGCCGTCCAGCGCGTGCTCGTCGACCGCGGGGAGATCACCTACTTCGTCGCCCGTGAGCACCTGCTGACCCTCGTGCACGCTCTCCGGGACGACGATGCCCTGCGCTTCGAGCTCTGCAGCAGCGTCTCCGGAGTCGACTACCTCGACAGTGGCGGCCCCGCCGTGACCCCCGGGCGCCCGCGGCTGCACGTCGTCCTGCACCTCACCTCGATGACCTACCGCCGCCGGGTCCGGCTGGAGGTGGCGGTGACCGCCGAGGACCCGCACGTTCCGTCGGTGACCGGCATCTACCCGACGGCGGACTGGCACGAGCGGGAGACCTTCGACATGTTCGGGATCGTCTTCGACGGCCACCCGGCGCTCACCCGGATCCTCATGCCGGACGACTGGGACGGGCATCCGCAGCGCAAGGACTATCCGCTCGGCGGCGTCCCGGTCGAGTACCACGACGCCACCATCCCGCCCCCGGACACGCGCCGGGCCTACCGGTGATCGCGATGACGACGCCCGGGCGAGCATCGCAAGCAGCGCCGGCGACCGAGGACCGGAACGAGGCCGGAGACGTGCACATGATTGGCCACCAGCTATGACGACGACACAGGATCCGTACGCCGGTTCCCGCGAGACCACCGAGGGCCGCGTCTACACCGTCACGGGCGGGGACTGGGACGTCACCCTCGGCGCCGACCTGCAGGGCGCGGAGCGCCTCGTCGTCAACATGGGGCCGCAGCACCCGTCGACGCACGGGGTCCTCCGGCTCGTCCTCGACCTCGAGGGCGAGACGGTCACCAAGGCGCGGGTGGTGATCGGCTACCTGCACACCGGCATCGAGAAGAACACCGAGTACCGCAACTGGGTGCAGGGCACCACCTTCGTGACGCGGATGGACTACCTGGCCCCGCTGTTCAACGAGACCGGTTACTGCCTGGCCGTCGAGAAGCTCCTCGGCATCGAGGCCCCGCAGCGCGCGCAGACGATCCGCGTGCTGGTGTTGGAGCTCAACCGGATCGCCTCGCACCTGGTCGCGCTCGCCACCTTCGGCATGGAGATGGGCGCCCTCACCGGAATGACCAACGGCTTCCGCGAGCGGGAGATGATCCTCGACCTGCTCGAGGAGATCACCGGCCTGCGGATGAACCACGCCTACGTCCGCCCCGGCGGCCTGGCGCAGGACCTGCCCGAGGGCTCCGTCGAGCACATCCGCGAGTTTCTCGAGGTGATGCCCAAGCGGGTCGCCGACTTCCATCGGCTGCTCACCGGTCAGCCCATCTGGCAGGCTCGGCTCAAGGACGCCGGCTACCTCGACGTCACCGGCTGCGTGGCCCTCGGCGTCACCGGCCCGATCCTGCGGGCCGCCGGGCTGCCGTGGGACCTCCGCAAGGTGGAGCCCTATCTGGGTTACGGAACCTATGACTTCGAGGTCCCGACCGCCGACACCTGCGACGCCTGGGGCCGCTATCTGGTCCGCATGGCCGAGGTGAACGAGTCGCTGAAGCTCATCGCCCAGGCCCTGGACCGGCTCGAGCCCGGTCCGGTGATGGTCGAGGACCGGAAGATCGCCTGGCCCGCGCAGCTGTCCCTGGGCGCCGACGGCATGGGCAACTCCCTCGAGCACGTCAAGAACATCATGGGCCAGTCGATGGAGGCCCTGATCCACCACTTCAAGCTGGTCACCGAGGGGTTCCGGGTGCCGGCCGGACAGGTGTACGTGCCCATCGAGTCCCCCCGCGGCGAGCTCGGCTACCACGTCGTCAGCGACGGCAGCACCCGTCCGTGGCGCGTGCACGTGCGCGACCCCAGTTTCGTGAACCTGCAGGCCACGGCCGCGATGAGCGAGGGCGGCATGATCGCCGACGTGATCGCCGCGATCGCCTCGATCGACCCCGTGATGGGGGGAGTCGACAGGTGAGTGAGCATCGCAGCCAGCGACCGAGCCGACAGCGAGTGGTCACAGGGCGCACGAGGAGCGGAGCGGCCGCGGAGACGACCCATGGACACGGAGTAGACCGCTGATGAGTGCACTTCCCGGATCGCCCGAGGCCGCGGCGACGACGGGTCTGGACGACGGCCCTGTCCTGCCCGCGCCGATCGACCTGCCGCCGCTGACCGAGCGGACCCGCCTGGAGGCGCGCGAGATCATCGCGCGCTATCCCGTGCCGCGGTCGGCCCTGCTGCCGATGCTGCACCTGGTGCAGAGCTACCAGGGTTACGTCTCGCCCGAGGGGGTCGCACTCTGCGCGGAGGAGCTGGGCCTGACCAAGGCCGAGGTCGGCGCGGTGGCGACCTTCTACACGATGTACAAGCGCCGCCCGACCGGCCGGCACCTGGTCAGCGTCTGCACGAACACGCTGTGCAGCGTGCTCGGCGGCCAGCGGATCATGGATGCCCTCAGCGCCGACCTCGGCGTCCACCACGACGAGACCGCGGCCGACGGCTCCATCACCCTCGAGCACGCCGAGTGCCTCGCCGCGTGCGACTACGCGCCCGTGGTCACGGTCGACTACGAGTTCTACGACCAGCAGGACGTCGAGAGCGCCCGCGCCCTGGTCGCCGCGCTGCGCCGGGGCGAGAAGCCGGCGCCCACCCGCGGCGCCCCGCTGACCGACTTCCGTGGGATCTCGCGTCAGCTGGCCGGGTTCTCCCAGTACCCGGACGCGGCCGCCGCCGCCGCCGCGATCGATGCCCCGGGTGCCCTCGGCCCGACCCTGGTGGGGCTGCGGCTGGCCGAGGAGCGCGGGGAGTCGGCGCCGGCGATGCCGCAGCCCCCCTCCGCCTCCGCCTCCGCCGCCTCCTCGGGGGTGGACGCCGGCGAGTCGCGGGAGACGGTGCGTCCCTCGGGCGGCACCGGCGAGACGCCGGGACAGGAGGCCGCCGAGGCACGTGTCGCGGCCGCCGACACCCCGGCCGAGAAGGCCGGCGCCGCCGGATCGCACCCGGACGCACCAGAGCCGGCCGGCCGGTCCCTCGCCGACCAGGACGACGGCACCGAGACCCCCGCCGGCCAGGAGCCGGGCACCAGCGGCCAGGGCCCCGCCGGACCCGGCCGCGTCGTCGAGGGCAAGAACACTCCCAAGCGGAAGAGCTGACCGATGCCCCTCACTCCCGTCCTCACCACCCGGTGGGGCGCCGACCAGTCGTGGCGGCTCAAGACCTACGAGCAGCTCGAGGGCTACGCGGCGCTGCGCACGGCGCTGTCGATGACCCCGGACGCACTCGTGACCATGGTCAGGGACTCGGGCCTGCGCGGCCGAGGTGGCGCCGGGTTCCCCACGGGCATGAAGTGGAGCTTCATTCCGCAGCCCAAGCCGGGGGAGACGCCGAGCGGCCCCGCTGCGATGCCCAAGTACCTCGTCGTCAACGCCGACGAGGGCGAGCCCGGTACCTGCAAGGACCTGCCGTTGATGATGGCCGATCCGCACTCGCTCATCGAGGGCGTGATCATCGCCTCGTACGCGATCCGGTCGCACCTGGCTGTCATCTACGTCCGTGGGGAGGCGGTGCACGCGCACCGCCGCCTGGTCAGCGCCGTCGAGGAGGCGTACGCGGCCGGCTACCTCGGCAGCGACGTCCTCGGGAGCGGCTACGGCCTGGAGCTGATCGTGCACGCGGGCGCCGGCGCCTACATCTGCGGTGAGGAGACGGCGCTGCTCGACTCCCTCGAGGGCTACCGCGGCCAGCCCCGGCTCAAGCCGCCGTTCCCCGCGGTGGCCGGTCTCTACGGTGCCCCGACGGTGATCAACAACGTCGAGACACTGGCCAGCGTGCCGTTCGTCGTCCGGGGCGGTCCGGAGTGGTTCAAGGCTTTCGGGCCGGAGAAGTCGCCGGGCCCGAAGATCTACTCGCTCTCGGGCCGGGTCGTCCGCCCCGGGCAGTACGAGGCCCCGATGGGGACGACGATGCGCGAGCTCCTCGAGATGGCCGGCGGGGTCCGCCCCGGCCACGAGCTCAAGTTTTGGACGCCGGGCGGCTCCTCGACGCCGTACTTCACCGCCGAGCACCTCGACGTGCCGCTGGACTTCGACTCGGTGGCGGCGGCGGGCTCCATGCTCGGCACCACGGCCCTGATGGTCTTCGACGAGACCGACTCGATCGTCGAGGCGACGCTGCGGTTCACCGAGTTCTACGCGCACGAGAGCTGCGGCAAGTGCACTCCCTGTCGGGAGGGCACCTACTGGCTGGTCCAGATCCTCGAGCGCCTGGTCGAGGGGCGTGGCCGCGCCGCCGACCTCGACCTGCTGATCGACACCTGCGACAACATCCTGGGCCGCTCGTTCTGCGCCCTCGGTGACGGCGCGACGAGCTGCATCTCCAGCTCGCTGAAGTACTTCAAGGACGACTACGTCGCCCTGCTGCCCCCCGAGGAGCAGGCCCGGCTGGGTCGTTCCCTCCGCATCGAGCCCGTGGGAGTTGCGTCGTGACACTGACGCCCACCAATCCGACTCCTGCGCCGGCGGTGCCGCCGGGCGCGCCCGGTCCGCACACGCCGCCGGATGCGGTCCGCTGCACGATCGACGGTTTCGACGTCGCCGTGCCGAAGGGAACGCTGATCATCCGCGCGGCCGAGCAGATCGGCGTGTTCATCCCGCGGTTCTGCGACCACCCGCTGCTCGAGCCGGTCGGCGCCTGCCGCCAGTGCCTGGTCGAGGTGGAGGGCCAGCGCAAGCCGGTGGCCAGCTGCACCATGCCGGTCACCGAGGGCATGGCGGTCAAGACGCAGCTCACCAGTTCGGTGGCCGACAAGTCGCAGCAGGGCACGATGGAGCTGCTGCTGATCAACCACCCCCTCGACTGCCCGACCTGCGACAAGGGCGGCGAGTGCCCGCTGCAGAACCAGGCGCTGAGCAACGGGCGCACCGACAGCCGGTTCGTCGACGAGAAGCGGACGTATCCCAAGCCGCTGCCGATCAGCAGCCAGATCCTGCTCGACCGCGAGCGCTGCGTGCTGTGTGCGCGCTGCACCCGCTTCTCCCAGCAGGTGGCCGGCGACCCCTTCATCGAGCTGTTCGAGCGGGGCGCGCTCGAGCAGGTCGCCATCTACGAGGACGAGCCCTTCGAGTCCTACTTCTCGGGCAACACCACGCAGATCTGCCCGGTCGGCGCCCTCACCAGCGCCCAGTACCGGTTCCGGGCGCGCCCCTTCGACCTCCGCAGCGAGGACAGCGCCTGCGAGCACTGCGCGTCCGGCTGCGCCATGCGGACCGACTACCGGCGCGGCCGGGTCACCCGCCGGCTCGCCCGTGAGGACCCGGCGGTCAACGAGGAGTGGACCTGCGACAAGGGGCGGTACGCGTTCCGCTACGCCACCTCCAACGAGCGTCTGACCACCCCGCTGGTCCGCCGGGACGGTGAGCTTCAGCCGGCGTCCTGGCCCGAGGCCTGGGCCGCTGCGGCGACCGGACTCCTGGCGGCTCGTGCGGACGGCGGCGTCGGCGTGCTGCCCGGTGGCCGGCTGACCGTCGAGGACGCCTACGCCTACGCCAAGTTCGCCCGCGTGGTGCTCGGCACCAACGACGTCGACATGCGCGCGCGGGCCCATTCCGCGGAGGAGGCGGCCTTCCTCGCCGCCGCCGTTGCCGGCACCGGTCCGGGCACCGGTGCCGTCACCTACGACGACCTCTCCGCCGCCTCGGCCGTCCTGCTCGCGGGGTTCGAGCCGGAAGAGGAGTCGCCGATCGTCTTCCTGCGGCTGCGCCGGGCGGTGCGCACCACGGGTCTGCCGGTCTTCGACATGGCACCGTTCGCCACCCGCGCGGCTCAGAAGCTGGACGCCACCGTGCTGACGACGCTGCCCGGCGGTGAGGCGCAGTCCCTGCGCGCGCTCGCAGAGGGCACGTGGGGCGGTCCTGCCCTGGAGGCGCTGAAGGCTCCGGGCGCCGTCGTGCTCGCCGGCGAGCGGCTGGCCGAGGTGCCCGGCGCATTCTCCGCGCTCCTCGCCCTCGCCCGCGCCACCGGCGCCCGGGTCGCCTGGGTCCCGCGCCGGGCGGGGGAGCGCGGCGCCGTCGAGGCCGGCGCGCTGCCGAACCTGCTTCCCGGTGGTCGGAGCGTCGGGGACGCCGTCGCCCGTGCCGAGGTCGGTGCGGTGTGGGGCATCGAATCCGGTGCGCTGCCCTCCACGCCTGGGCGCGACGCCACCGGGATCCTCACCGCCCTCCGGGACGGCGAGCTCTCCGGGCTTGTCGTCGGTGGCGTCGACCCCGCCGACCTGCCCGACCCGGCGCTGGCCAACGCGGCACTGGCCGCGGCCGGCTTCGTGGTGAGCCTGGAGATGTTCCCCACTGCGGTCACCGAGTGGGCCGACGTGGTCCTGCCGGTCGCGGCCGCCTCGGAGAAGGCCGGCAGCTACCTCGACTGGGAGGGCCGGGTCCGCTCCTTCGACGCCACCCTGCACGGCACCGGCCGGCTGCCGGACGGGCGTGTGCTGCACGGCCTGGCCGAGGAGATGGACGCCGATCTGCGGTTGCCCGCGCCCGAGGCGGCTCGCGCCGAGCTCGCCGCGCTGGGCGCCGTCCGCCGTCCGGGCGAGGGCGAAGGGCTCGACGTCCGGCCTGCCCCCGTGCACGCGGTCGAGGGCGAGACCGCCCTGCTCGCGTCCTGGCGGCAGCTGCTCGACGTCGGCACGCTGCAGCGCGACGAGGTGGAGCTGTCCGGCACCGCCCGGCCGCCGGTGGCCCGGATCGGACCGGACGCCGCGGCCCGGCTGGGCGTCGTCGACGGCGACCGGCTCACGGTCGGCGGGGCCACCGGAGCGATCACCTTGCCGGTGCAGATCACGCCGATGCCCGACCACGTGGTGTGGCTGCCGATGAGATCACCGGGGAGCGAGGTGCGCTCCGACCTCGGGACTGCGCCCGGTGGTGTCGTTCGGCTGAGCGCTGGAGGTCTCCTGTGAACCTGCTCGCGAGCGCCGACCAGCCGACGCTGGAGGATTTCGGGCACGACGTCTGGTGGATCGTCCTCATCAAGGTCGTCGGCATCTTCGCCGTGCTGGTCTTCATGACGCTCTTCGCGATCGTCTTCGAGCGCAAGGTCGTCGCGCGGATGCAGCAGCGGATCGGCCCGAACCGGGTCGGCTGGCACGGCTACCTGCAGAGCCTGGCCGACGGCCTGAAGCTCGCCTTCAAGGAAGACATCATGCCGGCGCTCGCCGACAAGCCGGTGTACTTCCTGGCCCCGGTGCTGGCCACCATCCCGGCGTTCATCGCCTTCTCGGTGATCCCGCTGGGCCCGACGGTGAGCATCTTCGGCCAGCGGACCCCCCTGCAGCTCACCGATGCCCCGATCGGCGTGCTGGTCGTCCTCGCCTGCTCGGCGATGGGCATCTACGGCATCGTGCTCGGGGGCTGGGCGTCGGGCTCGACGTACCCGCTGCTGGGCTCCCTGCGCAGCGCCGCCCAGATGGTCAGCTACGAGATCGCGATGGGCCTGTCCATCGTCGCGGTGTTCCTCTACTCCGGCACGATGTCGACCTCCGAGATCGTCGCCGCCCAGGCCCACGGCAACCAGCTGTCGTTCTTCGGCTGGGAGTTCACCGGGCCGAGCTGGTTCGCCCTGCTGCTGCCGGTCTCCTTCGTCATCTACGCCATCGCGGTGGTGGGCGAGACCAACCGTGCTCCCTTCGACCTCCCGGAGGCCGAGAGCGAGCTCGTCGGCGGCTTCCACACCGAGTACTCGTCGCTGAAGTTCGCGCTGTTCTTCCTCGCCGAGTACGTCAACATGGTCACCGTCTCGGCGCTGGCCGCGACGCTGTTCCTCGGCGGCTGGCGGGCGCCGTGGCCCATCTCGATCTGGGACGGCGCGAACACCGGCTGGTGGCCGCTGCTGTGGTTCTTCCTCAAGGTCGTCGTGGCGCTGTTCATCTTCATCTGGCTCCGCGGCACGCTGCCCCGGCTGCGCTACGACCAGTTCATGCGCTTCGGCTGGAAGGTGCTGGTCCCCACCGCGCTGGTATGGATCCTCGCCGTCGCGACCATGCGGACCGTCGCCCGGGAGGCGGACCTCTCCACCGGTGAGGTCGCGCTGTACGTGGGAGTGCCGATCGCCCTGGTCGTCATGGCTGTGCTCCTCCTCGCCAGCCGTGCCGCCCACCGGGACACCCGCCTGGCCGCGGTCGAGGCGGCCGCGGGCTCCAACCACCCGACCCAGCCGGAGCCGGAGATCCTTCCGCCGACCGGCCCGCGGCGGCGGCCCACGGGTGCGCCCAGCAGGGCCGAGGGCGGCTTCCCCATTCCGCCGATGGATCTGAAGGTGCCGCCGTCCCCACGGCTGCGCCGGGAACCGGTGACGCCGGACGGTTCGGCCGTGGTGGGCACGGGACGTCGAGGCTCGACCAGCGCAAAGGAGCACGGCGATGTCTGACCGCAAGCCCGGCGAGCAGGACATGGTCCGGCGCTCCCGCGGGGAGGTGGAGCACTCCACCGAAGGCGGGCGGAACCGCCCCGCCGTCCGCGACAGCGTGCTTCCGGCGCCGGTCCAGGGCTTCGGCGTCACCTTCGCCCAGATCTTCCGGAAGGTGACGACGGAGCAGTACCCGTTCGAGCCGAAGGTGACCAAGCCGCGCTACCACGGGCGGCACGTGCTCAACCGGCACCCCGACGGCCTGGAGAAGTGCGTCGGCTGCGAGCTGTGCGCCTGGGCCTGCCCCG
>JAOPWJ010000118.1 GCA_025965715.1 Blastococcus sp.
GAAGCCCTGGTCGTACATCGCGTACAGCACGCGGCGGTGCACGGGCTTCAGGCCGTCGCGCACCTCGGGCAGCGCCCGGCCGACGATGACCGACATCGCGTAGTCGATGTAGCTGCGCTGCATCTCCTGCTGGAGGTCGACCGGTTCGACGCGGTCGCGGGCTGGTGTTTCCGTCACGGTTCAGATCTCCACAAGTCAGTGCACAGTCGGTGGACAGATCGCAGCTGGGGTGCCGAGCGCGGCCGCCTGCAGGGTCCCGCCGCCAGCGTGCGCGTGGCGGGGAGCAGGGGGTCCCTCCTCAGACGTCGAGGAACCGGACGTCCTTGGCGTTGCGGGTGATGAAGCTGCGGCGGGCCTCGACGTCCTCACCCATGAGGGTGCTGAACAGCTCGTCCGCGGTCGCGGCGTCCTCGAGGGTCACCTGCAGCAGGATCCGGGTCTCGGGGTTCATCGTGGTCTCCCAGAGCTCGGTCGCGTTCATCTCGCCGAGGCCCTTGAACCGCTGGATGGCGTCGTCCTTGGGAGGCTTGCGGCCCTCGTCCTGCGCAGCCTTGAGGACGGCCGCCTTCTCTTTGTCGGTGTAGACGTACTCGTCCGCCGTCTTGCCGCCCCACTTGATCTTGTACAGCGGCGGCTGGGCGAGGTAGACGTAGCCGGCCTCGACCAGCGGGCGCATGAAGCGGAACAGCAGCGTGAGCAGCAGCGTCCGGATGTGCTGACCGTCGACGTCGGCGTCCGCCATCAGGATGATCTTGTGATAGCGGAGCTTCGTCAGGTCGAACTCGTCATGGATGCCGGTGCCGAAGGCGGTGATCATCGACTGGACCTCGTTGTTCTTGAGGACCCGGTCGATGCGCGCCTTCTCGACGTTGATGATCTTCCCGCGTATGGGCAGGATCGCCTGGAACATCGAGTCGCGACCGGACTTGGCCGAACCGCCGGCCGAGTCGCCCTCGACGATGTAGACCTCGGAGTTGCGCGGGTCGGTGGAGCGGCAGTCGGCGAGCTTGCCCGGCAGCGAGTTGTTGCTCAGCAGGTTCTTGCGGGCCAGCTTGCGGGCGTCCTGCGCCGCGCGGCGGGCGCGGGCCGCGGACGAGGCCTTCGTGATGATCGTCTTCGCCTCGGCCGGGTTCGCCTCGAACCAGTGCGTGATCTGCTCGTTGCAGACCTTCTGCACGAAGCCCTTCACCTCGGTGTTGCCGAGCTTCGTCTTCGTCTGGCCCTCGAACTGCGGGTCGCCGAGCTTCACCGAGACGATCGCTGCGAGACCCTCGCGGATGTCCTCACCGGTGAGCTTCTCGTCCTTCTCCTTGAGCAGCTTCTTCTCGACGGCGTAGCGGTTGACGATCGAGGTCAGCGCCGCCCGGAAGCCCTCCTCGTGGGTGCCGCCCTCGTGGGTGTTGATGACGTTCGCGAACGTGTACACCGACTCCGAGTAGGCGTCGGACCACTGCATCGCAACGTCGATCGACATGCGCATGTCGTTCTTGCCCACGCCCTCGGCGCTGAAGCTGACGACCGACTTGTGGATCGGCGACTTCTTGGCATTGATGTGCCGGACGTAGTCGGCGAGACCGCCGTCGTACTTGTAGGTGATCTCCGTGGGGTCGAAGGCCTCCACCTCCGCGCCGGGCGCGGGCGCGGCCTCGGCGAGGGTGACCTCCTCGGCCATGCCGGTCTCGGCCTTGCCCTGACCGGGGCGCTCGTCCCGCAGGATGATCGTCAGGCCCTTGTTGAGGAAGGCCATCTCCTGCAACCGTCGGTTGATGGTGTCGAACGAATAGTGCGTGGTCTCGAAGATGTCGCCGTCGGCCCAGAACGTCACCGCCGACCCGCGCTTCTTCGTCGGGCCGACCTCCTCCAGCGGACGGGGCTTGGCCAGGTCGTAGCGCTGGAACCACTCGGCGCCGTCCCGCCAGACGTTCACCTCGAGCCGCTTGGACAGCGCGTTGACGACGGTGACGCCGACGCCGTGCAGACCACCCGAGACGCCGTAGCTCTTGCCGTCGAACTTCCCGCCCGCGTGCAGGACGGTCATGATCACCTCGAGGGTGGGCCGCTTCTCCACCGGGTGCATGTCCACCGGGAAACCGCGGCCGTTGTCCTCGACCCGCACGCCGCCGTCGGCCAGGAGAGTGACCCGGACGGTGTCGCAATAGCCCGCCAGCGCCTCGTCGACGGCGTTGTCGACGACCTCCCACACCATGTGGTGCAGGCCACGCTCACCGGTGGAGCCGATGTACATACCGGGGCGCTTACGTACCGCCTCGAGGCCCTCGAGGACGGTGATGGAACTGCCGGAGTAGGCGTTCACAGGCTGGACGTCGGTCTTCGGTCGGGCGACCACGTGGGGCCTTTCGTTCGCGCAACCGACGCCTGTTCCACAGTGCTGTCCCCCGGCTGCCTGCCGTGCGGAACACGGGGCGGAAGGGGCGCAGAACGGCGCTGAGCCGGTTGCTGGCGGTTTCTACCGTCGAGGATACCGGGTCCACCGACAGGAATGCCGCCGTCCACGCCCTGACGCCGTTTCTGCGCCACTCCCAGCACGTCCGCCACCACCGGTCCTGCCCCGCCGGTCGACACGCCGCCGCTGGGGCTTCTGGCCGGACGGCGCTCGCCTCGGCGGATCGTCGATGCGCCGTCACTTCCCCCGACGCCGCCGACCGGGCCACAGAGCAGGCGAGGAGGACCGCGGGCGGGCGCGGCCGATCGGCCGGACACTCGGCTCATGACCGACCCCGCACCGCTGACCTGCCTGGTAACGGGCGCGACGGGCTACATCGGTGGACGCCTGGTGCCCCGACTGCTGGCGGCCGGCCACACCGTCCGGGTGATGAGCCGGTCCCCCGAGCGGCTGCGGGACCATCCGTGGGCCGCTCAGGTCGAGATAACCCGGGCCGATGCCGCCGACGCCGACCAGGTGGCCGACGCCTGTGCCGGGGTGGACGTCGTCTACTACCTGGTCCACGCCCTCGGCAGCGGGCCGGAGTTCGAGGAGACCGACCGGCGAACCGCCCGCGTCATGGCGCGGGCGGCGCGCGACGCCGGCGTGGGCCGACTGGTCTACCTCGGAGCACTGGAGCCCGACGGCGAGGAGCTCTCCCCGCACCTGCGCTCCCGGATCGAGGTGGCCGGCATCCTGCTCCGCTCCGAGGTGCCGACGGTCGTGCTCCGGGCCGCCGTCGTACTGGGTTCGGGCTCGGCGTCGTTCGAGATGCTCCGCTACCTCACCGAACGGCTGCCCGTGATGGTCACGCCCCGGTGGGTGCGCAGCCGGATCCAGCCGATCGCCATCCGCGACGTCCTGCGGTATCTCGTCGCCTGCGCAGGCCTGCCTGCCTCGGTGCACCGCTCCTTCGACATCGGCGGCCCGGACGCCATGGACTACGCCGAGATGATGCAGCGGTACGCCGCCGTCGCCGGGCTGCCCCGGCGGCGCATCCTGCCGGTTCCGTTGTTCACGCCGTCGCTGTCCAGCCACTGGGTCGGCCTGATCACCCCCGTCCCTGCCGGGATCGCCCGGCCCCTGGTCGAGTCGTTGCGCAACACCGTCGTCTGCTCCGAGCACGACATCGCCGAGTACGTGCCCGATCCCCCCGAAGGGCTGCTCGGCTTCGACGAGGCGGTACGGCTGGCCCTCCAGCGGGTCCAGGACTCCGCGGTGGACACCCGCTGGTCGTCGGCGTCCGTGCCCGGGGCGCCCTCGGATCCGCTGCCGACCGATCCGGACTGGGCCGGGGGCACGCTCTACGTGGACGAGCGCACCCGCCGCACCACCGCCGCGCCGGACGCGCTGTGGCGAGTGGTCGAGGGCATCGGGGGCGACACCGGCTGGTACTCCTTTCCGCTCGCGTGGGCGGTGCGCGGCGCGCTGGACCGCCTGGCCGGCGGGGTGGGCCTGCGTCGCGGCCGGCGGGATCCACACCGCCTGTTCGTCGGCGAGGCCCTCGACTTCTGGCGCGTCGAGGAGCGGGAATCGGGCCGGCTGCTGCGGCTGCGGGCGGAGATGCGGCTGCCCGGGCTGGCCTGGCTGGAGTTCCACGTGGAACACGACCCCGCGGACGGCGGCACCCTCCTCAGGCAGCGCGCCACCTTCGCCCCGCGCGGTCTGTCGGGGCACCTCTACTGGTGGGCCATCGCGGTCTTCCACGGCATCGTCTTCGGCGGCATGCTGCGGGGCGTCACACGCGCCGCCGAAAGCGAGACGAAGACCGCGGCCTGACGACGTCCTCATCGCCGTCCTGGCTCACCGCATGGGGTCCTGGCTCAGCATCGACGGTGAGCCAGGACCACTAGTGATCAGGTCACCTGATCGTTGTCGGCCTCAGACCAGTAGCTGGGCGGTCGCCAGCTCGCGGTAGAGCGGGCTCTCCTCGACCAGTTCCGCATGGGTTCCGCGGGCGACCACCCGGCCGCCGTCCATGACGACGATCTGGTCGCTGTCCAGGACCGTGGACAGGCGGTGCGCCACGACCAGCAGTGCGCGTTCGCTGGCCGCCGCGGCGAGAGTCTTGCGCAACAACCCCTCGTTTCGGGCGTCCAGGCTGGCGGTCGGCTCGTCCAGCAGCAGCAACGCGGGGCGGGCCAGCAGCGAGCGCGCGATGGCCAGGCGCTGGCGCTCACCGCCCGACAGCAGCACCCCTTCATCGCCGACGGGGACGTCCAGCCCGCGGCTGGAGCGCTGCACGACCTGGGTGAGGCCGACCTCGGCCAGGACGGCCCACAGTTCGGTGTCCGAAGCATGCGGCGCAGCGAGCAGCAGGTTGTCCCGCACCGATCCCGCGAGGACCGGTGCCTCCTGCTCCACGTAGCCCAGGTGGGCACGCAGCGCCGCCCGCGGCAGGTCGCGTACGTCGGTGCCCCGCCAGCGGAGCACTCCCGCGTCGACCGGATAGAAGCCCTCGATCAACGCGAGGACCGTGGACTTTCCGGCTCCGGACGGGCCGACCAGGGCGACCCGGCTGCCAGCGGGCACGCTCAGCGAGACGCCGCGGAGCACCTCGGTGCCGTCGGGGTAGCGGAACCAGACGTCGTCCAGCTCGAACAGGGGCACGTCGTCGTCCGCATCGGCGCGGCCGGGAGCGGGTGGGGGCCGCCGTTGCGGCTGCTCGTCGTCCTCCGGCGCCAGCGCGAGGATCTCCTGGATGCGGGCGAGCGCGCCCAGCCCGGTCTGGACCTCGGTCCACGCGTGGATGAACCGGCCCAACGGCATGACGAGCAGGAACAGGTACAGGATGAATGCGATCAGGTCCGCGACGCCGATGGAGCCGGTCGCCACCCGGTAGCCGCCCAGACCCAGGACGGCGAGGAAGGCGCCCTGGACGGCGATCGAGCTCGCCGGCGAGACGAGGGCCTGCAGCCGCGCCACCTGGACCCCGGCCTCGTATGCGCGGCCCGCGGTATCGGTCACCGTCTCGATCTCGCGCGCGGTGGCGCCGCTCGCGCGAACGGTGCGCACGGCCGAGAGGGCCCGCTCCAGTGCGGCGGTCATGGCACCGACCGCCTCCTGCGCCTGGCGGGACAGCCGCCGGACGCCCTTGGAGACGCTGATCGCCACGGCCAGACCGGCCCCCACGGCCAGCACGGTGACCAGCAGCAGCGACACGTCCACCAGCGCCATCGCGATGACAGCGCCGACCCCCACCACGACCGAGCCGGCGATCTCGACGACCCCCGAGGTCACCGTGGCGCGCAGCAGCGTGGTGTCGGCACCCACCCGGGACATCAGGTCACCGGTGCGCCGCCGGTCGTACTCCGCGATCGGCAACCGCAGCAGCCGGTCGGTCAAGGTGCGCCGGGTGGTGAGGACGACGCCCTCGGCGGTGCGCTGGAGCAGGTACTGCTGGGCGGCACCGAGCGCGGAGGCCGCGACCAGGACGACCACCAGCAGCAGCACCGCCGGCAGCAGCGACCGGCCCTCACTCACGGCACTGATGACCCGGGCCACCAGGACCGGCTGGGCGAGGGCGCCGGCGGCTGCGACCAGCGACAGCCCGGCGGCCGCGGCCAGCGGCGCCCGGTGGGGCCGCAGCAGCGGGAGCAGGTTCCGCAGCCCGACCGGGGGCGGGGCCGGTCGGTCCGTCCCCTCGGTGCTCAGCGGACCGGTCGTCTCAGTAGCCGGCGGCGAGGGCGCCGACGACCGCGGCGAGCAGACGGGTGTGGTGCTCGATGAGCTGCGGCCGGTGACCGTCGGGCCGGATGGCCGCCACGTGGCCGGCCGCCGACCAGAACTCGTCGCCGTCATCGGAGCCCATCAGCAGCCCCTGCACCACGGGGTCGGCGACCAGCTTCCGGACCTGCGGACCGTCCTCGACCGCCAGCAGCTGCCACCGCGCGTCGAAGTACTCGTTCCCGCTGGCGATCGGCAACATCCCGCCGATCCCGTGCTTCCAGAACCGGGCGGGACTCAGGCGGAACCGCGGCACGGTGCCCAGCACCGGTGCCGCCGTCACGGCCCACTGGGGGACGACGTACCGGCCGGAGACGTAGACGACGTCGAAGGCGACCAGCTCGAGTCCGGCGCCGCGCCCGCGCAGCACGCTCGCCGGGCGATGGTCCTTGCTGGGGCGGACCGGGGCGGAGACCACCAGCTCCCGCAGGACGGCGTCCTCGGGGGCACTGCCGTCGGACACGGTCCACCCGTGCTGCACCGCCCAGCCCTGGGCTCCCACGAGGTCGCCCTCGTAGGTGAACACCCGCGCCGTCTCCGGATCGCGGGATCGCGGTCGGCCGCCGAAGGGGCTCGCCCGCGGCTGCTCCGGAGCCGCAGTAGCGGGCGGACGTGGCGCATCCGCGGACTGGTCGGCACCGGCGCCGGACGTGGCCGCCGGCAGGTCCCAGCCCGGTGGCTGCCAGGCGTCGCGGTCGACCGGGACGTCGTCCCGCGGCCGGTGACGGCGGTCGGCGAAGTTCGGCTCGCCGCCCTGCCCACCGTCCTCCGGGCCACTCGCCGGACCACCGGCCTCCGGACCACCGGCCTCCGGACCACTGTCGGGGCCCGCGCCGCCGAGGTGGGACGGTTCCCGCCACTCGCTCCCGTCGCCGGGGCGGTCGCCGAAACCGTCGGGATCGCGCGGAGTGCTCACCGTGCCGTCCTTCCGGACCCGCGAGCGGGTCCTATCCGTACGTGTCGCGGGGCCCACGCCCGCGCACCGAGCGCAGGCCCTTCTTCCAACTGGGAGCCGTCGGTCCCACAACGCGCAACTTCGTCACGACGTCCCCGCCGACCTGGGCGCGCAGCTTGCCCAGGATGGACGGTGCCAGCAGCCGCAGCTGGGTGGCCCAGGCGGTCGACTCCGCGACGACGAACAGCTCGCCCTCGCTGAGCGACTGCGGACTGCAGTGTGCCGCGATCTCTGGGCCGACCATCGCCGACCACCGGCCGAAGACGGCGCCGACCTTGGTCCGCTCCGACCAGTCCTGCTCGACGACAAGGGAATCGACCAGCCGGCCGAGCGGCTGCGGGTCGTCGGCGCCGGGTCCGGCGCCGGTCCAGGTACGACGG
>JAOPWJ010000125.1 GCA_025965715.1 Blastococcus sp.
TCGGTGCGGCACGCGGCCCGCTTCCTGCTGGTCGGGACGATGAACCCCGAGGAGGGCGAGCTCCGCCCCCAGCTGCTCGACCGGTTCGGGCTGACCGTGGAGGTGGCCGCCCCCAGGGATCCCGCGCAGCGCGCCGAGGTGGTGCGCCGCCGGTTCGCCCACGACGCCGACCCCGCCGGCTTCGCCGCGTCCTGGGCGGACGAGGAGGCCGGGCTGGCTTCGCGGATCGCGGCTGCCCGGGCCCGACTGCCGCAGGTCGTCCTCTCCGACGGCTCCCTGCGCCAGGTGACCGCCGTCTGCGCCGCCTTCGACGTCGACGGTCTCCGCGCCGACATCGTCACCGCCCGGGCTGCCATCGCGCACGCCGCGTGGGCCGGCCGCGAGGAGGTCACCGAGGAGGACGTGCGGGTGGCTGCCCGGCTCGCCCTCCCCCACCGCCGGCGGCGGAACCCCTTCGACGCCCCCGGTCTGGACGACGACACGCTCGAGCAGGCCCTCTCCGACGCCCGCCCCGAGGACGACGGCCCAGACGACGACGGCCCGGACGACGACCCGGACGACAACGGCCCCGAGGACGACGGCCCGGACGGCGGCGACGGCGGCGGCCCCCAGGGCGGCCCCGACGGCGGCGGCCCTCCCGGTCGAACCGGAGCCGGCGAAGGTCAGGAATCTCTCCCGCCCGACCCGGGCATCGAGGCGCCTCCTTCCTCGACGGCACCCCGCGGTGAGGGTGGCGGCCGGACCGACGCCTCGCCCGCGCCCGAACGCGCCGCCGTCGCGCCGTCCGACCCGTTCCGCATCCGACGGCTCGAGGTGCCCGGCATCGGCACGGGCGCGGCCGGCCGCCGGTCCCGGGCCCGGTCCGAGCGCGGCCGGGTCGTCGGCTCGACGTCCCCTTCCGGACCTGTCACCAGGTTGCACCTGGTCGACACCGTGCTCGCGGCCGCACCCCACCAGGTCTCCCGGGGCCGACGTGGCCCGGCACTCCGCATCCAGCGGGAGGACCTGCGCCAGGCGACGCTCGAGGGCCGCGAGGGCAACCTGGTCCTGTTCGTCGTGGACGCGAGCGGCTCCATGGGCTCCCGCGCGCGGATGGGCGCGGTCAAGGGCGCTGTCCTGTCGCTGCTGCTGGACGCCTACCAGCGCCGCGACAAAGTGGGGCTCGTGACCTTCCGGGGAACCGACGCCATCCTGGCGCTGCCGCCGACCTGGTCGGTGGAGGCCGCGGCCTCCCGGCTCGCCGATCTCCCGACCGGCGGCCGCACCCCCCTCGCCGCCGGACTCCTCCGCGCGCACGAGGTGCTGCGGGTGGAGCACGTGCGAGATCCACGACGGCGTCCGCTGCTCGTCGTCGTCACCGACGGCCGGGCCACCGGCCCGCGCGGGGGCCGCCACCTCGCCGACTCCTACGCCGCCGCGGGGCTGGTGGCCGCGACCGGAACCGCGAGCGTCGTCGTCGACTGCGAGTCCGGGCCGGTCCGGCTCGGTCTGGCCAGGACCCTGGGCGCGCACCTCGGCGCGCAGACCCTCCACCTGGAGGAGCTGGCGGCCGACTCGCTCGTCGCGACGGTCCGCCGCGCCCGTGACGTACCTCCACGGAAGGCTGCCTGAGATGCCTCAGGGCAAGGTCGAGGTCCTACCCGAGGACGGCTTGAGCACCCGGCAGCGGCGCAACCGGCCGCTGCTGGCCGTGCACACCGGCGAGATGAAGGGCAAGTCCACCGCCGCGTTCGGCATGGCCTTGCGCGCCTGGAACCAGGGCTGGCCGGTCGCGGTCTACCAGTTCGTCAAGAGCGCCAAGTGGAAGGTCGGCGAGGAGAACGCGCTCACCGCCCTGGGCCGCCTCCACGAGACGACCGGTGAAGGCGGCCCCGTCGTCTGGCACAAGATGGGCAGCGGCTGGAGCTGGTCGCGGCGACAGGGCACCGAGACCGACCACGCCGCCGACGCCGCCGAGGGCTGGGCGCAGATCACCCGCGACCTCGCCGCCGAGGCGCACCGCTTCTACGTCCTCGACGAGTTCACCTACCCGATGAAGTGGGGCTGGGTCGACGTCGACGAGGTCGTCGAGACGCTGACGAACCGGCCGGGAAACCAGCACGTCGTCATCACCGGGCGCGACGCGCATCCGAAGCTGATCGAGGTCGCCGACCTCGTCGTCGAGATGACCAAGGTCAAGCACCCCATGGACGCCGGCCAGAAGGGCCAGCGGGGGATCGAGTGGTGAGCACCCGGCTGCCGCGGCTGGTACTGGCCGCGCCGTCGAGCAACGCCGGCAAGACCTCGATCGCGACCGGGCTGATCGCCGCGCTGACCGCGCGCGGGCTGACCGTCTCCCCGCACAAGGTCGGCCCCGACTACATCGACCCCGGGTACCACGGTCTCGCCGCGGGGCGACCGGGCCGGAACCTCGACCCGTGGCTGGTCGGCGAGGAACGGATCGCGCCGCTGTTCCTGCGCGGCGCACTGCACCCCGCCCCGGCCGACGTCGCCGTCGTCGAAGGGGTCATGGGCCTGTTCGACGGCGCGACGCACCCCTCGGTGCCGCCCGGGTTCGCATCGACGGCCCACGTCGCCGCACTGCTGAAGGCACCGGTCGTCCTGGTGGTGGACGCCTCGTCCCAGGCGCGCAGCGTCGCGGCGCTGGTGCACGGCTTCGCGACCTTCGACCCGGGGGTCCGACTGGGCGGGGTCATCCTCAACCGGGTCGGCACCGACCGGCACGAGGCGATCCTGCGGGAGGCGCTCGGCACCGCCGGAGTACCGGTCCTCGGCGCGATCCGCCGGCTCGACCAGCTGCACACCCCCTCCCGCCACCTCGGGCTGGTGCCCGCTGCCGAGCGTTCGCAGGAGGCAGTGGAGACCGTTCGCCGGCTCGGCGACGTCGTCGCCGACGGGGTCGATCTCGACGCCGTCCTGGCGCTGGCGCGCACCGCTCCCCCACTCGACGCCACCCCGTGGGATCCGGCCGCCGAGGTGGTGCCCGTTTCCGGGCGGCCGCGGATCGCTATTGCGGGCGGCCCCGCCTTCACCTTCGGGTACGCGGAGAACGCCGAACTCCTGACCGCCGCCGGTGCCCAGGTGATTCCCGTCGACCCGCTGCGCGACGAGGCTCTGCCCTTCGAGACCGCGGGGCTGGTGCTCGGCGGTGGCTTCCCCGAGGTCTACGCCCCGGAGCTGGCGGCCAACGCGACCCTGCGCGCCGACGTAGCCGCGCTCGCCCATCGCGGTGCCCCGATCGCCGCCGAGTGCGCCGGCCTGCTCTATCTCGGCCGGGAGCTGGACGGCGTCGCGATGTGCGGGGTCATCGATGTGCGGACGGCGATGTCGCCGCGGCTCACCCTCGGCTACCGCGCCG
>JAOPWJ010000082.1 GCA_025965715.1 Blastococcus sp.
TGGGCGGCGACGCCCTCGCCTTCGCGGATCAGGCCGAGCAGGATGTGCTCGGTGCCGAGGTAGTTGTGGCCGAGCTGCAGCGCTTCGCGCAGGGACAGCTCGAGGACCTTCTTCGCCCGCGGGGTGAAGGGGATGTGACCGGACGGCGCCTGCTGGCCCTGACCGATGATCTCCTGCACCTGCTCGCGGACGGCGTCCAGCGAGATGCCGAGGCTCTCGAGCGCCTTCGCGGCGACGCCCTCGCCCTCGTGGATCAGGCCGAGCAGGATGTGCTCGGTGCCGATGTAGTTGTGGCCGAGCTGCAGCGCCTCGCGCAGGGACAGCTCGAGGACCTTCTTCGCCCGCGGCGTGAAGGGGATGTGACCGGACGGCGCCTGCTGGCCCTGTCCGATGATCTCCTCCACCTGCTGGCGGACGCCCTCCAGCGAGATGCCGAGGGACTCGAGTGCCTTGGCAGCGACGCCTTCACCCTCGTGGATCAGGCCCAGGAGGATGTGCTCGGTGCCGATGTAGTTGTGGTTGAGCATCCGGGCCTCTTCTTGGGCCAGGACAACCACGCGGCGGGCTCGGTCGGTGAACCGTTCGAACATCTGCTGCTTCTCCTCTGACCGGCTGGTCCGGCGCCGCTCTCCCCTGTCGTGGGAAGTAGCACCCGACATCCGTCGGCGCACGGGGCACCGGTCGTTCCACTGTAGTCGCGGACCACGTCGTCCTGTCGTGACCGACGGGACGGTGGGTGGCTTGCCCGGTCCAACCGCTGCTGGGAGTGGGGTGTTCCGCTCGCATTACGCCGTCAGCGGACGGGGCCGGTGACCCGGTAGGGGCCTGCCGCCGCGTACAACGACCGCCGCGCGCCATCTCATCCCGCGGGTGCAGTGGGGTGCCTTCCGCGCCGCGACACTCCGCCACAGCTGTCTCGGGGACGACGAAGGCCCGGCCCCCCTCGCGGGGAACCGGGCCGATCGCGCGACGAATCGCGCGGACGTCGCTTCGTGCTCAGGCGTGCCACGCCGTCACACGCGACGGCCTCCCTGCATGGTCCCGCCACGACCTGCCAGCGGCGGGACGGCAGAAGACCCCCCTCCACCTCGGGAGGGAGCCTCGGGAGACCCTCGGGAGGGAGCCTTAGTGCGCGGCCTCGTAGGCCTCGACGACGCTGGCCGGAATGCGGCCGCGGTCGCTGACGGCGTGACCGTTCTTGCGGGCCCAGTCGCGAATGGCGCCGGCCTGCTCACGGTCCATGCGGCCGCCGGTGGCGCGCGAGCGGCCACCACCGGACGCGCGGTTTCCGCGGCCCACCTTGCGGGCGGCCGAGACGTACCGCGAAAAGGCGTCGCGCATCTCCTGAGCGTTGTTCTCCGCGAGGTCGATCTCGTAGGACGTGCCGTCGAGCGAGAAGCTCACGGTCTCGTCGGCGGAGAGATTCTCGTCGAGGTCGTCACTCAGGATGACCTGCACCTTGCGCGCCATTTAGTTTCCTCACTTCTCGCAACTGCCTGTTGCGCCGGCTGGAATTACCGCCCGTCGGGGCGGACGCCCTCCATTGCACCACAAGAGGGCACCAATTCACGAATCACCGGCACAAGAAGCTCCCTTTAGGTGAAACGGGCCACATTGGTTCCCCTTCCGACGGGCCCCCCGCACGCGCGCATCAGCCGCTAATTGGCCTGACAAGCGGGAAGAGGATGGTTTCCCGAATCCCCAGGCCGGTCAGCGTCATCATCAGCCGGTCCAAGCCCATGCCCATGCCGCCGGTGGGAGGCATGCCGTACTCCAGGGCCTCCAGGAAATCCTCGTCCAGCGCCATCGCCTCCGGGTCGCCGGCCGCGGCGAGCAGCGCCTGGGCGGTGAACCGCTCACGCTGCGCGACGGGGTCGACGAGCTCGGAGTAGGCGGTCGCCCGCTCGATGCCACCGATGTAGAGGTCCCACTTCTCGGCCAGACCGGGTTCGGAGCGGTGCGCTCGCGTGAGCGGCGAGGTGTCCAGCGGGTAGTCGACGACGAAGGTCGGCGCCTGCAGCGTCTCCTGGACCAGGGCCTCGAACAGCTCTTCGACCACCTTGCCGGGCACCCAGGCAGGATCCACGCCGACATCGTGCTTCTCGGCGACCGCGCGCAGCCCCTCGATCGGCGTCTCCGGCGTGATCTCCTCCCCGACGGCCTCAGACACCGCGCGGTAGAGCGAGATCTGGGGCCAATCGCCGGAGAGATCGACCTCACTGCCGTCGTGGTGCCGGGCGACGTGGTCGCCGAACAAGGCTGCGCAGCACTCCTGGATGAGTTCTCGGGTCAGCGTGGCCATGGCCTGGTAGTCGGCGTACGCCTGATAGGCCTCGAGCATTGCGAACTCCGGCGAGTGCGAGCTGTCGGCGCCCTCGTTGCGGAAGTTCCGGTTGATCTCGAAGACGCGCTCGAGCCCGCCGACGATGCACCGCTTCAGGAACAACTCGGGGGCGATACGCAGGTAGAGGTCGAGGTCGAACGCATTCATGTGCGTGTGGAACGGCCGCGCGGCCGCACCGCCGTGGATGGTCTGCAGCATCGGGGTCTCGACCTCGAGATAGCCCCGCGACCTCAGGCCGGCGCGTAACGTGGAATTGACCACATCGCGCTGGCGGACCGTGCGCCGCGCCTCGTCGCGGACGATCAGGTCCACATACCGGCGGCGGACGCGCAATTCCTCGCTCATCGGCTTGTGCGCCACGGGCAGCGGTCTCAGCGACTTCGCGGCGAGCTGCCAGGAATCGGCGAACACGGACAGTTCGCCGCGCCGGGAGGTGCCCACCTCGCCGGTCACGAGCACGTGGTCGCCGAGGTCGATGTCGGCCTTCCAGGCGGCGAGCGACTCCTCGCCCACCCGGTCCCGGGAGAGCATCACCTGCAGCTCGGCCTCCCCCTCGCGCAGCGTGGCGAAACAGAGCTTGCCGGTGTTGCGGGAGAAAATGACCCGTCCGGTGACGCCGACCCGATCACCGGTCATCGTGTCCGGCGGCAGGTCGGGATGGGCGGCGCGGACGGCGACCAGCGTCGTGGTCCGGTCGACGGTCACCGGGTACGGGTCGATACCTCTCTCCCGCAGCCGGTCGAGCTTCGCCCGCCGGACCCGCAGCTGCTCGGGGAGTTCGTCGTCCGGCGGGCCGGGCGGTTCCTCGTTCACGGACGCCGAGCCTACGGGGAGGCCGGTTTGCGTCCGGCGGCCTGCTGGCGCTCGAAGGCCAGCCGCAGCCCGTGGACGGTGAGATCGGGCTCCCGTTCGGCGATGGAGCGGCAGCTGTCGATGACCAGCGGGGCCAGTCCCCCCGTGGCGACGACCACCGGCGCAGCGCCGAACTGACCGACGATCTCGGCGGCTATCCGGTCCACCAGGCCGTCGACGAGGCCGGCGAAACCCAGGACCAGGCCCGACTGCAGGGCGGCCACCGTGTTCTTCCCGATCGCCTGCGACGGAACGGTCAGCTCGACCGATCGCAGCTGGGCCGCGCGGGTGGCCAGCGCCTCGAGACTGACCTCCACACCCGGGGCCAGCGCGCCGCCCAGGAACTGCCCGTCGGGCCCGACGGCGTCCACGTTCGTCGAGGTGCCGAAGTCGACGACGACGACAGGGCGGCTGCGGCCCTCGGGGCCGCGTCCGAACAGCTCGTGGGCGGCCAGTGCGGTGACGACCCGGTCGGCGCCGACCTCCCGGGGGTTGTCCACGTGCAGGGGGACGCCGGTCTTCACCCCCGGACCGATGAGGACCACCGGGACGTCGAAGGAGTCCAGCAGCTGGCGCAGGGCCGGCAGGAGCGCGGGCACCGTCGAGCACGCCGCGACGCCGGTGACCTCGGTGTCCCGCAGGAGCCCCCGCCACACCATGCGCAGCTCGTCGGCGGTGGCGCGCGGCGCGGTCGTGACCCGCCAGCAGTCCACCCGCCGGTCACCGTCGAACGTGGCGAGAACGGTCTGGCTGTTGCCGACGTCGACCGTGAGCAGCACGGTTCAGCCCGCCGAGGGCGGAGGGACCGCCGTCACCGCTGGACCGCGTCGCCGCGGCGCTGGCCCCCGACACCCGGGGAGGGCGCGGCCGGGTCGTCACCCAGCTCGATGATGCGGTTCGCGGCGTCGACGTGGACCACGCGCGGAAGGTGGCTCTTGGCCTCGGACTCGTCCATGGCGCCGTAGCTGATCAGGATGACGAGGTCTCCCGGGTGCACGAGGTGCGCGGCCGCGCCGTTGATGCCGATGACGCCGCTGCCCCGCTCGCCGGGGATGACGTAGGTCTCCAGACGGGCACCGTTGGTGACGTCGACGATGGCCACCTGTTCGCCGGGCAGCAGGTCGGCGGCGTCGAGGAGGTCCTCGTCGATGGTCACCGAGCCCACGTAGTGCAGGTCGGCCTGCGTCACGGTCGCGCGGTGGATCTTGGACTTGAGCATCGTGCGCATCATCGGGCGTTCTCCGGGGGCCGGTAGGCGGGTGAGCCGAGGCGTACTGCGGTGTTGTCGAGAAGTCGGGTGGTGCCGGCGCGCGCCGCCACCAGCAGGCGCGCCGGACCGGCGTCGGGCGCCGGACCGAGATCGGTACCGGTGAGTTCCAGGTAGTCCTCAACCAGCGTCGGTGCGGCGGCCAGGATGCCGCGGGCCGCGTCGAGGACCGCCTGAGCCCCCCGCGGCCCGGCCGCGGCACCGGCGCGCAGGGCGGCGGAGAGGGCGACAGCGGTCCGGCGCTGTTCGGGGGTGAGATAACGGTTGCGGGAGGAGAGAGCCAGGCCGTCGTCCTCGCGGACGGTCGGCACGCCCACGACCTCCACGCCGAGCGCGAGCTCCCCGGCCATGGCGCGGACGAGCACGAGCTGCTGGTAGTCCTTCTCGCCGAGGAAGGCCAGGTCGGGCCGGACGAGACCGAAGAGCTTCGCGACGACGGTCAGGACCCCGGCGAAGTGCCCCGGCCGGACGGCGCCCTCGAGCACCGTCCCCAGGGGCCCGGGGTCGACCGTCACGCCGAGCGAGCCCTCCGGGTACACGTGCTCGACCTGCGGGTGGAAGACCAGGTCGGCGCCTTCGTCGGCGAGTGCCGCCAGGTCGTCGTCCCACGTCCGCGGATATCGGTCGTAGTCCTCGCCGGGCCCGAACTGGGTCGGGTTCACGAACACGGAGACCACGACGCTCGCTGCGCGCTCGCGGGCCGCACGCACCAGCATCCGGTGCCCCTCGTGCAGCGCGCCCATGGTCGGGACCAGCGCCACCGTCCCCGGCAGGGCGCCGCGGAGGCGGCGGAGCTCGGGAACGGTCTGGGCGACGGCGACCGCGGTGGGAACGCTCATCGGGAGCCGGCCGGTGGCAGGACCATGGTCAGCCCTCCGCCCGCTCGCTCGCGAGGGAGCCGGGAGCGTGGCCGCGGAGCAGGCCCAGCAGCGGTGCGCCCTCGTGCCGCTTCAGCCGGCCGGCCGACAGCGCCCGCTCGGTGGTCCGCTGCGCCATGGCGACGTAGGCCGCGACGGACTCGGGTGCGCGCTGGGTCAGCGTCTCCAGGTGGTCGGAGACGGTGCCGACGTCGCCACGGCTGACCGGCCCGGTGAGCCCGCGGTCCCCACGGCGCAGCCCGTTGTCCAGCGCGGCGGTCAGCAGCGGCGCCAGGACCTTCGCGGGATCGGCCACCCCGGCTGCGCGCAGCAGGTCGGCGGCCTCGGCAACGAGCGTGACCAGGTGGTTGGCGCCGGTGACCAGGGCGGCGTGGTACAGCCGCCGGTCCTCCTCGGCGACGAAGAACGGCTCCCCACCCATCTCCAGGACGAGCGCCTCCGCGACCGGGCGGTGCAGCGGCCGGCTGGTCACCCCGAAGGGTGCCCCGCCGAGGCGGTCAGCGTCCTCGAGGGCCCCCGAGAACGTCATGGCCGGGTGCAGCGCCAGCGGAAGGACGCCGGCCTCCTCGGCGGGCGCGAGCACGGCGAGGCCGTGGGCTCCGGAGGTGTGGAAGGCGAGCTGACCGGCCCGCCAGACGCCCGTCTCGGCCAGGCCGGCCACCAGGCCGGGCAGCGTGTCGTCGGGAACGGCCAGGACCACCAGGTCCGCGACCGACACGACCTCGTCGGAGGGCACGAGCGGTACCCCGGGAAGCAGACGCGCGGCCCGCTCGGCGGAGGCGGCGGACAGCCCGGCGGCCGCGACGACGTCGTGACCTGCGGCGGAGAGCGCTGCGCCGAGGACGGAGCCCACCCGGCCGGCACCCACGATGCCCACGCGGAGGCGGGCGGGGGCGACTGCGGCGGGAGGAAGCCCGGCAGCGCGAACGGTCCTGCGGGGAGCAGGCATCGGTGCACCTCTCGTTCCAGTCCCTGGCGGGTACCGGACGTCGGTCGCGGCCTCCGCCGTTGGAGGCCGTCGGATCGTGCTGGTGGTGGTCCTACCGGTGGTGCGGGTCGTGCTCGGCGGCTCTCCGCTGCAACCGCATGTGTCACGCGGATGGGTCGCCGATGGCGAGTGTGTGTCCGGTATCGGCACGCCGCAACGTCTGAGGATGTGGGCTGCCTCACCCGGCGCGGAGGTGCACCTACGCCGTCGCCGGCGCAACGGCGCGTGCCGGAGGGCCTAGGGGCAGGTTCGAGCTGGAGGGGCGTACCGCCCCGGGTGACCCGCGGCAGCCGGGGGCATCGGGCTGGCGACCGCTGGCGACCCGGTCCAGCGAGGTGGCCCCGTGGTGCTCACCGCCGACGAGTCCGCCGCGACCTGACCACCAGGGTCTGGCGCGGCCGACGGCCCCCTCGCAGGGGCCTCCCGCGAGCGTGCGAGCGGTGAGGGCCGGGGAGTGCTCTCTCAGCTGAGACCGAGCACGCGGGCGAGCACGTCGTCGGACTCGCCGTCCTCTCGGTACCTGCGTCGCCGCCGGCCGCCGCTCGAGGGCTCGACCCCGTTCTCGGCGAGGAGCTCGGCCAGCCGGTTCTCCTCACCGGCGTTCCCCATGGGGCCGGTGTGGGCGCCGCGCACCGGCGGCGGCCCGGGGGCCACCGAGGGCCGCTCCGCCGTGCCCGCAGCATCCGGGTCCTCGACACGCCGCCGGACCGGCGGGAAGTCCGGCACCGGGCGACCGGTCGCCGCCGGAGGCGTCGGGTGCGGGCGGGGCCGCGGGGACGGGCGCTGAGCCGGCGAGGGCCGGAATGCGGCCGAGGGGCTCAGGGCCGTCGAGGAACCCAGCTGCGCGGGCGGCGGAGTCGGAGTCGGAGTCGGAGCCGGAGTCGGAGTCGGAGTCGGAGCCGGGGGCGCGTCCAGTAGGGACCGGGCCGCCAACCACTCGAGCGGCGACTGGGTCGCGCCCTGCGACGGGGTGGCCCGCCCAGCGAGGTGATCGTCGAGTTCCCAGTCCGCCGGAGAGGGATCGCCGGGGGCCGGCACCGAACGGTCGGACATCGGCGTCGACCCGGGCGAGGGCGCAACGCCGGCGAAGGTAGCCGTGCCAGGACCTGTCGACCACAGCGGTGCCGGAGATGCGGGGCGGCTCGCCGCCGGCCGGTCGGCCTTCGTCGGCTCGGGCTGCGGCGCCTTCCGAGGTTCGTCGAGACGGACGGCGGGCCAGCCGCCGGTCAGCTCACGAGGAGGCGTGTCGCCGTTCCAGCTCCCGAATGTGTCCATCGGGCGACGCTCGAAAGCCGCCTGATCGGGAGCCGGCCGGGCGCCCTGTGTCCGCATCACGATCCGTTCGACCAGCATCTCGCTGGACAGCTGCTCGGTGAGCTCGGCCCGGAGCCGACCCATGTCGGCGCGCAACTCCGGCAGCTGACCGAGGTCGGAACGCAGCGAGGTCAGGGCAGCCACGTCGTCACGCAGGGTCGCGAGGCGGGCCAGATCGTCCCGGAGTGCCAGCAGGCCGGCCAGGTCCTGCCGAAGCCCGGAGAGGTCGGCGAGTTCGTGCCGAAGCTCGGCAACGCGGGCCACCTCGTCGCGCAGTCGGCCGACCGAGGCGATCTCGGCGCGGAGGGCGTCGAGCTCGCCGCGGATCGCGTCCTCGGTCTCGCGGCGCAGGTCGTGCTCCAGGTCCAGCTCGTACTCACGGCGAGCCGTCACCTCGCGCTCGAGCTCGAGCTCGTAGGCGTGGCGCAGCTGCGCCTCGCGGGCCGAGGCGGTGGCGCGGTCGGCGCCCCTGCGACCAGCCGCGAGGGTGGCCAGGACGAATGCCCAGGCCACGGCGATGACGGCGACGCGCAGGAGCTGCCGGTTGTCGGTGAGGAAGACCGCGAGAGTCGCGCCGACCGCGAGGACGAACCCGCCGGCGAGCAGCATGCTGCGGGTGTTCAGGAGCCGCGTCGGTGCCGGGCGGCCCGACGCGGGACCCTCGCCCCCTACAGCGGTCGACCCCCAGGCGACGTCGTCGTCCTGTGGTCGGGGCATGGCCCCAGCGTAGCGGCGCGAGCGCATCCGGTCAGGGCACCGACCGGTTTCGACCGGTCGCGGTCGCCTCCCCACTGCGAGAGTGGACCCGTGACGCTGACCCTCCTCGACTGGCGCCGGCGGATGGCCGGCCTCTACGCCGCCGCACGGGCCGTCCCCGACCCCGAAACGGGGTGGCGGCTCTGGCGGAACGGGCGCGACGCACTCTTCGCGACCCATCCGGACTCTCCGCTCGACGCGCCGGCCCGGGCCAGGTTCGCCGGACTGCCGTTCGCGCCCTACGACCCCGCGCTACGGTTCGAGGCGCTCCTGGAGCCCGCCGCGCCGCAGCGGCTGGAGACCCCCACGGCGGGCGACGGCGTCGTGCCGTTCGAGCGGATCGGCACGGTGGCCCTGGGCGAGCTCGGCCGGATCGACGTCTGGTGGCTGGCCGGTTATGGCGGGGGCGTCTTCCTTCCCCTGCACGACGGCAGCGCGGGCCGGGGCACCTACGGCGGGGGGCGCTACCTGCTGGACACGGTGAAGGGGGCGGATCTGGGCGGGAGCGGCGAGCGGCTGGTGATCGACCTCAACTACGCCTACCACCCGTCGTGCACCTACGACGCTCGCTGGTCGTGCCCGCTGGCGCCGGAGGGCAACCGCATCGCCGCCCCGGTCGAGGCGGGCGAGCAACTGCCCCCCGGCGGTTGGTACTAGAAGGGCCCCGTCCCTCTCCCCTCGCACGCTCCGCGTGAGCGGCCCCCTGCAGGTACCCGCCGCGAGCTCGCGCGCGGTGGGACAGGGGGTCCTTCTGTTACCGGGCCAGGGCGGCGTCGGAGCTGAAGACCAGGCCCATCGAGACCTCGCCCTGCCGGATGGCGGCCTTGGTCAGCGGCCCACCGGCGTCCAGCTCCCGGAAGTCGGCGAACTCGAGGCCGTAGGCGTCCTCGAGGCCCAACTGGCAGAACGGGCGGGTCGGGCACTCGGGCGGGCCGCCCAGCACCAGCGACCGGTCGTCACACGCCTCGGCCAGTTGGGACAGAGTGCTCACGCCGAGCTTGTCGGCGAACGCCTGCGTGACGGCGAACACGTTCTGGTCGGCCGCCTCCGACGGCTCCCCGAACACGAGACCGGCGTCGGCGGCCAGCGGCTCCAGCGCGGCCAGCGTCTCCTCGACGTTCCCGCTGGCGACCGCGTTCGCGTCGTCGTCCTCGATGAACTCGGTGACAGTGGCCAGGTACTCCGGGACGACCTGCATCTGGTCGCCGGCCTTCAGTGCCTTCAGGTACAGGTCCCGGCTGGCGGGCTCGGCCACGGTGGCGGTGAAGCCGGCCCCGTTCAGCACGTCGGCGTAGATGTTGGCCAGGATGATGCCCTCGCTGAAGTCAGCGGCACCGACCGTGATCGGCCCGCTGCCCTGCTCGAGGCCCTGGGTGACACCGTTCTCCTCGACCCAGCGCGCGGCCACGTCCTCGGCGCTCTGCCGCTCGATGTCGACGGCCGCGTTGAGGCCCACCAGCTCCTCGGTGGTCAGCGCCGCCGAGACCGCGTCGAGCGCCGGCAGCACCGCCGGCTGCGACTCGGCGGTACGGGCGTTGACCGCCGGGATGATGTTCTCAGCGTTCTGCAGGCCCTGGTCGTCCTCGAGGACGACCAGCTGGTCCCCGGCCACGGGGGCGCAGGTCTCGCCCGAGGCTGCCGTGCTACGGGTGTCCGTGTCGCCGCCGGTGCCGGAGGAGCCGGACTCACCGCAGGCCGCGGTCAGCGCAAGTGCGACGGCGAGTGGAGCGATGAGCTGGATGCGTGCCCGCATGTCCTGAGGCCCCGCCTTCTGTGTCCCGTGGAGTGTGTGGCCACCACGCGTGTCTGGCGAGAAGTTTCCCGCCCCGCCATCGAACCCCTGCATTGCGCACAACGCAATTGGGCCGGGAGCCCGTGTCCGATCCGTTACGCACCGGCGAGGCCGACCGCGGAGAGGCCTACAGCGGTACGCCGGCGGCCGTGGGCTCGGGAACTACGGCCGCCGTGTCGGCTCGACGCCCGGCCCACGGCAACCGCCTCGGGCCGGGCGTCACAGCCCACGACAGGAGGACGAGCACCAGCTCGGTGAACACGGCGAGCACCGCGATCAGCAGGGCGCCGGCGATGATCAGTCCGTAGTCCTGCTGGCCGAAGCCGAGCCGGACCAGGCGGCCGAGCCCCCCTCCGCCGACGAGCGCCGCGAGGCTCGCCGTCGCCACGACCTGGACCGTCGCGGTGCGCAGGCCCGCCATGATCAGTGGGAGGGCCAGCGGCAGGTCGACCCGGCGGATCACCTGGCTGCGGGTCATCCCCATGGCGCGGGCCGCCTCCCGCACATCCGCGTCCACCCCCCGGACGCCGACGTAGGAGTTCGCCAGGATCGGCGGGATGGCGAACACCGTCAGCGCGATGGTGGTGGCCCGGTTGCCGAACCCGATCGGGCTGACCGCGAACAGGGTCAGCAGGGCGAGCGTGGGCACCGCCCGGCTCACGTTGGACACCACCACGACCGCAGCGCCGCCGCGGCCGGAGGCGCCGAGGGCCACGGCGACCGGGAATGCGATCACCCAGGCGGCCAGCACGGCGACGACCGAGATCGCCAGGTGCTCGCCGAGCAGCTCCAGGATGCCGCCCCGGCGGGTCCAGTTGAACGGGTCGTTGAGGTAGACGATCGCCTCCCCGAAGGCACTCATCCCCGACCCGCCCGCGCCCACGGTGTGACCAGTCGCTCGACACCGGCCAGCAGCACGTCGGCGACCAGTGCCAGCAGCACGCAGCCGACCGCGCCGGTGACGATCTCGGCCCGGTAGAAGTTTGCGTTGAAGCCGCCGAAGATCAGCTGGCCGAGCCCGCCGTGCCCGACGAGGACGCCGACCGTGGTCAGCGCGACGGTCGAGACGGCGGCCATGCGCAGGCCCGCCATGAACGCGGGCAGCGCCAGGGGCAGCTCGATCCGCCAGAACAGCCGGACGGGGCCGTAACCCATGCCGCGAGCGGCCTCGCGGACATCGTCCGGGACACCGAGCAGCCCGGTGAGGAAGTTCCGCACGAGGATGACCAGCGAGTACGCCACCAGACCGATCAGCACGGTCGCGGCCGACAGCCCCGTGAAGGGGAAGATGAACGCGAACATCGCCAGCGACGGGATCGTGTAGACGATCGTCGAGACGGCCAGCACGGATCCCGCGAGGTACCGGCTGCGCCGGGCCACCAGCGCCAGGGGCAGCGCGATGAGCGCCCCCAGGACGACGGCGCCGACGGTGAGCCGCACGTGCTCCGCCAGGTAGCGCAAGATGGTGTCCCAGTTCTCACTCACGTACGAGGGGTCGAACCACGGGTTCGGCGCCGCGTCCGCCGCCGACAGCGTCCCGCCGGGCGCACTCGCTACCGCGCTCAGCACCGGGCGCCTGCCAGGAGGGTCACCCCGTGAACGCTACTGCGCCGGCCGCTCACGGGGCGGGCTCCGCGGGTGCCGGCGGATCGGCTGCAGAGATCCGGCTGGAGGGCGTCAGCAAGGTCTACGCCGACGGCACCGTCGGGGTGGCCGAGCTCGACCTGACCTTCGCCGCGGGCGAGCTCACCGTCCTGGTCGGCCCGTCGGGCTGCGGCAAGACGACGACCATGAAGATGATCAACAGGCTCATCGAGCCGACCACCGGACGGATCCTGCTCGACGGCGAGGACGTCACCCGCGTCGATCCGGACCGGCTGCGCCGCCGGATCGGCTACGTCATCCAGAGCGTCGGCCTGTTCCCGCATCAGAGCGTGCGCGCCAACGTGGCCACCGTGCCGCGGCTGCTCGGGTGGGACAAGGCCCGCATCCGCGCGCGGGTGGACGAGTTGCTGGAGACCGTCGGCCTCGATCCTGTCGCGCACGGCGACCGCTACCCGGCACAGCTCTCCGGCGGCCAGCGCCAGCGCGCCGGAGTGGCCCGCGCACTCGCCGCCGACCCCGCCGTCCTGCTCATGGACGAGCCGTTCTCCGCCGTCGACCCGGTGGTGCGGGAGCGCCTGCAGTCGGAGTTCCTTCGCCTGCAGGAGGCGGTCGGCAAGACGATCGTGTTCGTCACGCACGACATCGAGGAGGCCGTCCGGATCGGCGACCGGATCGCGGTCATGAGCGCGGGCGGGCACGTCGAGCAGTTCGCCACCCCGGCGGAGCTGCTGGGCCGGCCGGCCAATGCCTTCGTCGCCGACTTCGTCGGGGCCGACCGCGGACTGAAGCGGCTGGCCGTGACGGGCATCGACACCGCCGATCTGGAGCAGCCGCCGTTCGTGCACGTGGACGACGGGCTGACCGACGCCCGGGCGGCGATGGCTGGTTCGGGGGCGCGCTGGGCCGTCGTCCTCGACGGGGCGGAGCACCTGCACGGCTGGTTGTCCGCCGAGCGCGCCACCGGCTCGGGCACGGTCGGCGCGGCCGCGCGGCGCATGAAGGCGTGGGTGCCGGCGGACGCCACGCTCAAGACGGCCTTCGCCACGATGCTGCAGCACGAGGCCGGCTGGGTGGCGGTGCTGGACGGTGACCGCTTCCTCGGCGTGCTCACCCCGGAGTCGCTGCACGCCGCGCTGCGCCGCTCGGTCGAGGGAACGGGCCCGGAGACGGCCGGCGCGGTGTGATCCGGCAGTGCCTCGTCGACCACCGTGCAGTCGCGGTCCGACCCGCCCCCGGGGCAGCCGTACGACGATGATCAACCCGGTCTGGCGCGGGCTCCGCGGGCGGGATCGTCCTCGTCCGGGGGGACGCGGCAGACGGACTCCAGCCAGAGGGCGGCAGCCACCAAGCCACCCGCGCAGACGACGCCGAGAGCCGCCGTTCCCGAGTCGCTCGTGGCGGCCTGCAACCGGCCCAACGCCGGGCCGACGTGCGCGAGCACCCCGGCCCAGACGCCGGTGAACACCGCCCCGACGTAGGCACTCGCCTGCGCGAGGACGGCCACCCGGGCCACCAGCAGCGGCTCGACCGGCCGGACATGGGCGGGTGTGGGGCGCTGGTCCGGCTTTCCGCCCTTGGCCGACCGGGCGGCGCGCAGGTCCGCGAGGCGGGACCGCAGGGTGCGGGCACCCATCGCCTCACCCACGGCGAGCAACCCGAGCGGGAGGGGAAGCCACCAGTCCAACGCAGGCATGTCCCCGTAGAACGAGCGCACCAGCAGCCAGGTCGCCACGGCCAGACCCGCCGCGAGGACGACGAGGTCCCGGCGGCGGACAGGGGTCACGGGGCGGCCCTCAATGCAGGTGGTCCCAGCGCGTGACGGCCAACAGGTCGTCGGTAGGGAGCGCGGCGAGCAGCGCGGCGACCGGCCCTCGGCCGGGCAGCTCGGCACCCGGCTCGAGCGTGGCCCAGGGCACGAGGACGAACGCGCGCTCGTGCGCGCGGGGATGCGGCAGGGTCAGCCTCGGGTCGTCGGAGAGCACCGGCGTCCCGTCGTCGTCGGTGACGGTGACGACGTCGACGTCGAGAGTGCGGGGGCCCCAGCGGACGTCGCGGGTCCGGCCTGCCGCCTGCTCGAGCTCGTGGGCTCGTACGAGCCATCCGGAGGCGTCCCTCGCCCCGCGGACCACGACGACGGCGTTCAGGTACGGCGGCTGCTCGACCGGCCCCCACGGCGGGGACTCGTAGAGGGTGGAGCGGGCGACCAGCACGCCCTCGTCCTTGAGGGTCCCGATCGCCGTCCGGAGTGCCGCGGCCCGGTCCCCCAGGTTCGCGCCCAGGGAGAGCACTGCGCGGGTCATGCGCGCTGCCGGCGGATGGTCACCGTGACGTCGTCGAAGGGCACGCCGAGGTCGGCCTCGGGCTTGTGCACGGTGATCTCCACCGCGTCCACCAGCGGAGCGGCCAGGCAGACGTCGGCCAGCCGCTGGGCCAGGGTCTCCAGCAGGTTCACCGGCTCGCCGGTGAGCACCGCGTACAGCCGCTGCGCCAGTTCCGCGTAGTTGACGGTGCGTTCGAGGTCGTCCCCGGCCGCTGCCGGCGCGGTGTCGAGCTCGAGGACGGCGTCGACGCGGAAGTCCTGCCCGCGCTCCCGTTCGAGGTCGTAGACGCCGTGGTAGGCGTGCGCCCGGAGCCCGCGGACGGCGATGCGGTCAGGCACGGGATCCTCCCCGGGCGGCCCGCACGGCGGCGGCGGTGCGCACGGCGTCGGCTGAGGAGCCGGCATCGTGCACACGGACCCCCCAGACCCCGGCCTCGGCGGCGAGCACGGTCGTCGTGAGCGAGGCGGCGTCCCGCTGCTCGGCCGGCCGGATGGTGCCGTCGGCGTCGGCGAGCAGTCGGCCGAGGAAGCTCTTGCGCGAGGCGCCGACGAGCACCGGGAGGCCGAGGGCGACGATCCGGTCGAGCCGGGCCAGCAGCGCCCAGTTGTGCTCGGCATTCTTCGCGAAACCCAGCCCGGGGTCGAGCACCAGCTGCTCAGGGGCGACACCGGCGGCCACGACGTCCTCGACCCGGGCGGTGAGCTCGGCGCAGACCTCGGTGACGACGTCGCCGTAGCGGGCCGCCGCGTACATCTCCCGGCTGTGGCCGCGCCAGTGCATGAGCACCCACGGGACGCCGGCGTCGGCGACGAGCTTGGCCATCCCGTCGTCGGCCAGGCCGCCGCTGACGTCGTTCACCAGGCTGGCACCGGCCGTGATCGCCGCCTCGGCGACCTCGGCACGGGTGGTGTCCACGCTGGTGCGGACCCCGGCCGAGGAGAGCTCGCGGATCACCGGCAGCACACGGCGGCACTCCTCCTCGGCGTCCACGCGGTCGGCCCCGGGGCGCGTGGACTCCCCGCCCACGTCGACGTAGTCCGCGCCGGCCGCGTGCATCGCCAGCCCGTGCGCGACGGCACTCGGGGTGTCGGCGAAGCAGCCGCCGTCGGAGAAGGAGTCCGGCGTGACGTTCAGCACCCCCATCACCACGCACCGGCCGGGACGGGGCAGGGCGGTGATCACCGGCCGTGGATGAGGCTCATCGCCTCGCCGCGCGTCGCCGGATTCTCCCGGAAGATGCCGCGGACGGCGGACGTCACCGTCGTCGCGCCGGGCTTCCGGATGCCGCGCATGGCCATGCACAG
>JAOPWJ010000150.1 GCA_025965715.1 Blastococcus sp.
CGCGCCCGCGGCCGCCGTGCCGACCGCCGCGAGCGACAGCGGCATGACCGCGGTACCGAGCTGCCCGGCCGGGACGGCGATCGGCACGGTGCCCGTGGCAGCAGGACCAGCGAGCACCTGCTCGACGGCCCGCTGCAGCGCGGCGCCGTCGGCGAAGCGCCGGGCCGGGTCCTTGACCATCGCGCGCTCCACCAGATCGCGCACCGCCGGGGGAATGTCGGCCGGCAACGGGTCCGGCTCCTCGCGGATGTGCTTCACCGCGACCTGCACGGAGTTCTCCCCCTCGAACGCCCGCCGTCCGGCCAGGCACTCGTAGGCGACCACGCCGAGGGCGTAGACGTCGCTGGCCGGCGAGGCCTTGCCACCGGCGGCCTGCTCCGGGGAGAGGTAGTGAGCCGTGCCGATGACCTGGCCGGTCCGGGTGAGCGGCACGCTCGAGGCCGACCAGGCGATGCCGAAGTCGGCGATCTTCACCGTGCCGTCGGGGGCGACGAGGACGTTCCCCGGCTTGACGTCGCGGTGCACCACCCCGGCGGCATGCGCGGCAGCGAGCGCGGCCGACGTCTGGCGCAGGATGCTCAGCGTGCGGGGCACGTCGAGGCGCCGCTCCCGGGCCAGGAGCGCTGCCAGCGACTCGCCGTCGACGAGCTCCATGACCAGGTAGGCGAGCTGCTCCCCGTCGTCCTCGAGTTCTCCGTAGTCGAAGACGGCGGCGATGTTCGGGTGCTGCAGCAGGGCGGCGTGCTGCGCCTCCGCGCGGAAGCGGGAGACGAAGGAGGGGTCGCCGGTGAACTCGCTGCGCAGTACCTTCACCGCCACCGGGCGGTTGAGCAGCACGTCGCGGGCGCGCCAGACCCGACCCATTCCGCCACTGGCGATGACCGAGAGCAGTTCGTAGCGGTTGCCGAGGAGGCGGCGCCTCGTCTCCACCCTGCCCCCTCCGTCGGTTCTGGCGATCATCGTCGGACCAAGTGTCGATCATTGCCGGCCCGCCCCCCGGCCAATCCCCGGGGCCGGGCGCGGCACCCGATGCGGTGAACCTGAGGCTTCATGGCAGGGAACCGCGACGCGACGGCTGGGATGGGCGCCGCCGCACTGAGAGCATGCGGGCGGTCTCCCGATCGGAGTACGGCCCATGACCGCCCAGCGGCAGTTCGCACGGAGGGCGGTCCGGCGCGCCTGCCTGCTCCTCGTCCTGCTGGCCGTCGCCCTGCTGCCCGTGCCCGGACCGGCCGTGCCCGGCCCGGTCCTCCCCGGACCGGCCGCGCCCTCCCCCACGACCGGCGCCCGCCTCAGCGTGGCGGCCGCCGACCCCGGACCGGATCTCGGCGATGCCCGACCGGGGATGAGCGTCGCGGGCAACCTGTTGCTCCGGGACGGCGAGCCGTTCCTGCCCGCGGGGTTCAATCTGATCGGACTGCTCACCCCGGCCTGGTGCGCCATGCCGGAGACCGAACCGGCCACGGCGGGCTTCGGACAGCCGGAGCTGGACGCCGCCCACGCCTGGCACGCGAACACGCTGCGGTTCCAGGTCAGTCAGCGCGGCCTGGCCGACCCCGCCGTGCCGCAGGCCGACCGCGACGCCTACCTGGACCGGGTGATCCGCGGAGTGGCGCTGGCCCGCGCCAGTGGGTTCGTCGTCCTGGTGTCCATGCAGGACCAGCGCTATGGCTGCGGCGAGATCCATCCGCTGCCGTCGTCGGAGACCCTCGACGCCTGGACCGCCCTGGCGCCGCGCCTCATGGCGGATCCCTACGTCGGGTTCGAGTTGTTCAACGAGCCCCGGAACGAGGACGACGCCGCCGGCTGGGCGCAGTGGCGGGACGGCGGAACGATCCCCGATCCCAATCGGGGCGATGCCGCCGTCGGACACCAGGAGCTCGTCGACCACCTCCGGTCGCTGGGCAGCAGGAACGTCCTGCTCGCCGACGCCGCCCGGCTCGGGGAGCGCACCACGGGCATGCCCCGGCTGGCCGATCCCGCGGGCAACCTGGCCTACGCCGTACACCCCTACTACTTCACCCCGGGACCGGCGTGGTGGGACCGGCAGTACGGAACTCCCGCCGCCGAGGTGCCCGTGGTGGCCACCGAGTGGAACTACCGCGCCGACGGCTGCGGCACGGCGGAGCAGCGGCTCGCGCCCGCCTTGCTGGACTACCTCCGCCGCCACCACATCGGCGTGCTCGGGCACGCCTTCGACGCCCCCGGAACGACGGTCACCGACCTGAGCGGGACGCCGACCGAGTGCGGCACCGCCGCGGGCGGGTCCGGGCGGCTGCTGCGCGACTTCCTCGCCGGGCTGCAGGACCGCGACCTCGTGCCGCCGGCTCCTCCGCGGGACGTGCGGGTGGTGCACGTCGACCGCCGGCAGGTGCAGGTGGCCTGGTCGGCGGGCGCCGCCGATAGCGGCCCGGTCTCCTACCTCGTCGTCCGGAACGGGGCGGTGATCGCCACGGCCTCCGGGAGCAACTGGATCGACCGGACCGTCCGGCCGAGGACGCGATACACCTACCTGGTCCGCGCCGTCGACGCAGCCGGCAACATCAGTGGCAACTCGGTGACGGTCGGCGTGGCCACCCCGGTCCTGCCCCGCTGACCGGCGTCCTGGGGCTGAGGGCCCGGCGTCGTAGGCGGCACGTCCGGAACGACCGCCCAGGTACCACCGCCCGACCGAATGTCGGGCCGGTCAGGCGCCGGTCACGCTTGGCCCGTCACGCTTCGCCCATCACCAGGCCCTCGATGGTGTGCTTCTGCACGATCGGCTCGAGCTTGTCGACGACGCGGCACACCAGGTGGTCGCGGGCCGGCGGCGGCAGCGCCGCATGGAAGTCGCGCGTGACCATCATGTCGTGCAGCGCGGCGTGCCCGGCGCCCGGCGCATCGAAGCCCATCACCAGCACCGGCCGCGCGATCGGCGACAGGTGCTCGGTGCCACGGTGCATGGTCAGCGCCGAGCGGCAGCTGACGTCGCCGGCCTGCGGGAACTTGCGCGAGCTCATGTCCGAGTAGCGGCCGCAGGTCTCCGGAGCCGGGAACATGCCGTACTTCCACTCGCGGCCCTCCTCCCACTGCGTGCCATGCGCCACCTCCAGCGGGCCCATGTCGGGCGTGACGTCGACGCCGGTGATGTTGAAGGCCAGCGACGTGATGCGCTTTTGCTCGTAGGTCTCGCGCGGCGAGGGGAAGTCGCGGTGCCACGGCTGGTACTTGGCGCCCTGGAACGGCACGTCCAGCCCGATCTCGACGATCTCGTAGCGCGGCCCCAGCACCGCCTCGGCCATCGCGCAGATCCAGGGGTGCGTCACCAGGTCCACGAAACCCCGGAACGCCTGTGGATGCGCCTCCACGTACCAGCGCCGCGGCCCGCGCCCGACCGCGCCGCCGGGCCGCTGGATGGCCTCCCAGAACGCGGTCATCATGTCCTCGCGCAGGTCGTCGACGAACTCGCGCGTGAAAGCGCCCTTGCGGGCGGTGATCCCGTCGCGCATCAGCGCGTCCAGGCTCGGCTGGATGAGGTCCGACTCAGCCGTGGTGGCAGCGTCCATGGTGTCTCCGTTGGTCTGGAACGAGCCGGCATGCTGCCCACCCGCGAGTTCGCGACGCAGCACCGCAAGCGCGCTTACATGCAGTTGGGCCGGAATCCCGAACTAGTGCACGCCGCCGTCGTGCCGGCACTAGCTGCCCACCACCGCCGCCAGGTCCCACTCGCCGGTGGACTGGTCGAGCCTCAGCACGTACAGGCCCTCGGCGGTGTCCACCTTCCACCAGCGCTGGTGAGCGCCGTACCAGCGGTCGACCACAGCGAGCACGGGCACCGCGCGGGCACCGAACCTCACCCCCGATGGATCGATGCCG
>JAOPWJ010000151.1 GCA_025965715.1 Blastococcus sp.
GCGGCCCACCGGTCGGAGACCGCCTGCGCGGCTTCGGCGCCGTCGATCCCGCGCAACACCACCTCCGGCGCGCCCTTGAGCATCACGGTGGGCACCCCGTCGAGCCCTCGATGCCAGGTGGTCATCCTCCGGGTGACCGCGTCGAAGGGTTCCTCGCCCTCCCGTGGGTGGTCGCGTCGCAACTGACGGACGTCGAAGCCTGCGGCACGAGCGGCACGGACGATCGCGGTCTCGGTGTCCGCCGTACCCTCGCTGCCGTCCGGCCCGGCGCCGGAGGCATCGGCGTCGTTGCACAGCACGGCGGCCGACCAGAGCCTCCGGGACCCGTCCGAGGCGGGAGCGCCGGCCCCGACGGGGAGCTCCCCGTCCCCGGGGGTCCAGATCCGGTCGACGCTCATCGCACCCTCGGTCAAGGTGCCGGTCTTGTCCGTGGCGAGCAGGGTCACCGAGCCCAGCGTCTCCACCGCGGGCAGGGACCGGACCACGGCGCCCCGCCGGCCCATCCGGCCCGCCCCGGCCGACAGCGCCAGGGTGACCACCGCCGGCAGCGACTCCGGAACAGCTGCCACGGCCAACGCGACGGCTGCCACGACGGTCGTCTCCCACGGCTGGCCGCGAAGGAGACCGGAGGCCAGGAAGACCAGGCAGGCGACAGCGACGCCGATCGAGATCTGGCGACCCAGCACGGCCAGTCGACGTTGCAGCGGCGTGAGCGGCGATCGGCGTCCCCCCACCAGCAGCGCGACCTGCCCGATCACCGTGGCGAGGCCCGTCGCCACGACGACCGCTTCCCCCGAGCCGCGGAGGACCGTGCTGCCGGCGTGCACCATGCCGGTCCGGTCGGCCATCGGGGTGGACGCGGGCGAGACCGCCGCTGCGTCCCGGTCGCTGGGTTGGGACTCCCCGGTCAGCAGTGACTCGTCGACCTGCAGTTGCACGGAGCGCACCAGTCGGGCATCGGCACCGACCACGTCGCCGGCGGTCAGCTGCAGGACATCTCCGCGGACGAGCTCCCGGGTCGGCACCCAGGTGTCCCGCCCGTCCCTGGTCACGCGCGCGCTCGGGGCGACGAGGTCGTCGAGGGCGCGGATCTCACGCAGCGCCCTGCGCTCCTGGACGACGCCGAGGGCGGTGTTGACGGTCACCACCACCAGGATGACCGCCGTGTCGACGAAGTCACCGGTGACGGCGGTGAGCACCGCCGCTGCCAGCAGCACCAGGACCAGCGTGTCGCGCAACTGCGCGACGACCGAGCGCCAGAGCGGCGCCGGAGGGTGCACCTGGATGTCGTTGGGCCCGTCCCGGGTCAGCCGGGCGGCGGCGGTGTCGCGGTCGAGGCCGGTTTCCGGGACGACGCCTTCGCGGTCGACGACCTCGCTGGGAGACATGTCCCAGGCTGCTCGCGTCGGCGCGTGGGTCACGTCGGTCAGCACGGGGGTACCGCCCGCCACCGGCGGGCGTCCCGCGTCATGCCGACGGCCCGAAGTCGCAGCCGTCCGCGTGGCGGGCAGTCGCCCGGCAGACTCGTCCGGTCGGCAGGTGGATCGTGCCGCAGCGGCCGGCAGCTGCAGCGGGCTCGTCGATGGCGACGTTGTGCAGGTCCAGTCGCTCGGTGCCGATGACCGTCGACTCTGCGGTGGGGTTCACGGTGAGCTCCTCGAGTCTGGGGATGTCGGGTGGTCTGGATGCATCCGCCGCTGCCCGTGAAGGCGCTGCGCGACGTCGGCGCAGGCTGCGGTGCGGGACCTGCGCGTCGGTAGGCGGCCGCGGACCGCATCGTTGCGACCGACGATCCGTGAGGGCCCCGCGATCAGGTAGTGCCGTGGGTCCCGGCAGCCGAGGCCAGAGGTCCCGCCGCGGGCCCCGCCGACGCGATGTGCAGCTTTTCCCGGCGAAGAAGCGACTTTGGGCCCCGTCGAGGTGCGCTCCCTCGGGGGACTGTTCCGGACATGGAACTGCTCTCCCACGTCGTCAGCACGATCACCGCACCGTCGGCCGACGGTGCTGCCGACCCGTACCCGGTCGAGGATCTGGAGCTGGACCTGCGATGGTGGGCCGCCGCGAACTATCTGACCGTCGGCCAGATCTACCTGCAGGACGACGCGCTGCTCACCCGCCCGCTGCGGCACAGCGACGTCAAGCCCCGACTGCTCGGCCACTGGGGCACCAGCCCGGGCCTGTCCGCCCTGTACGTACAGCTCAACCGCCTGATCCGGCGCACCGGCACCCCTTGCCTGTACGTCGCCGGCCCCGGTCACGGCGGACCCGCGCTCGTCGCCAACACGTGGCTGGAGGGCACCTACAGCGCGGTGTACCCGAACATCGGTCCGGACGCCGACGGCATCCACCGGTTGTTCCGCCAGTTCTCCACGCCCGGCGGCATTCCCAGCCACGTCAGCGTGCAGACGCCGGGGAGCCTGCACGAAGGGGGCGAGCTGGGGTACGCCCTCGCCCATGCCGCCGGTGCGGCGTTCGACCATCCGGATCTGCTGGTCGCGTGCGTGGTCGGGGACGGCGAGGCCGAGACGGGTCCGCTGTCCGGGTCCTGGAAGCTCCCTGCGTTCCTCGACGCCCGCCGGGACGGTGCGGTCCTTCCTGTGCTGCACCTCAACGGCTACAAGATCAGCAGCGCCACCGTGTGGGGCCGGTCATCGGACGCGGAGGTGTGCGCGTACCTCTCCAGTCAGGGGTGGGCGCCGGTGGTGGTCACCGGTGACGACCCGCGACTGGTCTTCCGCGACCTGGAGGCTGCACTGCGGCGCGCGCACGACCGGATCACCGACATCCAACGGGCAGCCCGCGCCGGAGGCACCGACGTGCGACCGGGCTGGCCGGCGATCGTGCTGCGGACGCCGAAGGGCTGGACCGGTCCGGCCGTCGTCGACGGTGTCCAGGTGGAGGGCACGTTCCGGGCACACCAGGTCCCCTTGTCCGGCGTCCGGACCGACGGTGCGCACCTGGCACTGCTCGAGGAGTGGCTGCTCTCCTACTCCCCCGAGCTGCAGTTCACCGCCACGGGTGCGCTGGCACCCGAGCTCGCCGCCCTCGCTCCGGAAGGCGACCTCCGCATGGGGTCGACCCCCTACGCCAACGGCGGGCGGCTGCGTCGTCCGCTGGACCTGCCCGCGCTCGACGGCTACGCGCTCGAGGTCCCCTCACCCGGGACGACGTCGCACGAGACGACCCATCCGCTCGGGAAGCTCCTGGCCGAGGTGTACCGGCGGACGACGACCGCCGACGGCGGAGGGGGCTTCCGGCTGTTCTGTCCTGACGAGACGGCCAGCAACCGACTGCAGTCGGTCTTCGAGGTGACCGACCGCTGCCTGCAGGCCGAGGTGCTGGCGACCGATGTCGCGGTGTCGCCGCACGGTCGGGTCATGGAGGTGTTGTCCGAGCACCTGTGCGAGGGCTGGCTGGAGGGATACCTGCTCTCCGGGCGACACGGGGTGTTCGCCACCTACGAGGCGTTTGCCATGGTCAGCGCATCGATGGTCATCCAGCACGTCAAGTGGCTGCAGCACGCCGTCGAGCTGCCCTGGCGCGCGCCGGTGTCCTCCCTGACGATCCTGCTGACCAGTACCTGCTGGCGCAACGACCACAACGGGTTCAGCCA
>JAOPWJ010000182.1 GCA_025965715.1 Blastococcus sp.
ACTGCTTGCGGTCCTTGACGTAGGCCACCGCGGCGTCCAGCGCGCCCTGCGCGATGCCCACGGCCTGGGCGCCGATGGTGGGCCGGGTGAAGTCGAGGGTGCGCAGCGCGGTCTTGAAACCGGTGCCCGGCTCGCCCACGATCCGGTCGGCCGGGATCGCGCAGTCGGTGAAGTAGAGCTCGCAGGTCGGCGAGCCCTTGATCCCCATCTTCCTCTCCTTGGGGCCGACGGCGAAGCCCGGATCGTCGCGGTGCACGACGAATGCGGAGATGCCGTTGGCCCCCTTGTCCGGGTCGGTGACGGCCATGACCGTGTACCACTCGGAGACCCCGGAGTTGGTGATCCAGGCCTTGGTGCCGTTGAGCACCCAGGTGTCGCCCACGAGCCGGGCGCGGGTCTTCATGGCGGCGGCGTCGGAGCCGGCCTCCCGCTCGGAGAGGCCGTAACTGATCATCGCGTCGCCGGCGGCGATGGACGGCAGCACCTTCTGCTTGACGTCCTCGGAGCCCGCGAGGATGACCGGCATCGAGCCGAGCTTGTTCACCGCCGGGATGAGCGAGGCCGACGCGTCGACGCGGGCCACCTCCTCGATCACGATGCAGGTGGCGATCGCGTCGGCGCCCTCGCCGCCGTAGGCCTCGGGGATGTGCGTGGCGTGGAAGCCCGCGGCAGTCAGCGCCTTCTGCGCCTCGATCGGATAGCGGGAATCGGCGTCCACCTCGGCGGCGAACGGGGCGATCTCGCGCTCGGCGATGTCGCGCACCGCCTCCCGGATGGCCTCGTGCTCGTCGGTCAGCGCGTACAGCCCCACGTTGTTACCCACGGGTACAGCGTAATCCGCCCGACTACTCCTCCGCGCCCAGACGCTCCTGGAGGGCGAGATCACGGGCGACCACCGAGTCCGCCAGTTCGGCCTGGAACCGGCGGACGGCCTCCCGCAGCGCCTCGTCGGAGGCGCCCAGGATCCGGACGGCGAGCAGGCCGGCGTTGCGGCCGCCGCCGATGCCCACCGTCGCGACGGGCACCCCGGCCGGCATCTGGACGATCGACAGGAGGCTGTCCAGTCCGTCGAGCCGGTCCAGCGGTCGCGGAACGCCGATCACCGGCAGGGGCGTCGAGGCGGCGACCATGCCCGGCAGGTGGGCCGCTCCCCCGGCGCCGGCGATGATCACCCGCAGACCCCGGTCGACGGCGGACTCGGCGTAGTCGAGCATCCGGCGGGGCGTGCGGTGCGCGGAGACGACGTGCGCCTCGTACGGAACGCCGAACTCCTCCAGCGCGAGTGCGGCGGGCTCCATCATCGGCCAGTCGGAGTCGCTGCCCATCACGATGCCCACCACCGGCTTGCCGTTCGGCTCGGTCACGCGGGTCTCCTCGGTGCTCGTCAGTGTTCCTCGTCGAACGCGAAGGCATCGTCCACGACGCCGTCGGCCAGGTACCGCGCCGCGGCAACCGCCCGGGCGCGGACCTCGCCGAGGTCGGTGCCCAGCGCCGTGACGTGGCCGAGCTTGCGGCCGGGCCGCTGCCCCTTGCCGTACCAGTGCAGCTTGACGTCGGGCCAGTGCGCCATGAAGTGGTGGACCCGCTCGTCGAGGCCCGGACCGGTCCAGCCCTCCGCGGACGCGGCGCCGCCGAGCACGTTGGCCATGACGACCACCGGGGCGGTGGCCTCGGTGGCGCCCAGGGGGTAGTCGAGGACGGCGCGCAGGTGCTGCTCGAACTGGCTGGTGCGCGAGCCCTCGATGGTCCAGTGGCCGGAGTTGTGCGGGCGCATGGCGAGCTCGTTCACCACGACGCCGTCGGCGGTCTCGAACAGCTCCACGGCCAGCATGCCCACGACGCCCAGCCGGTCGGCGATCCGGATGGCGAGCTCCTGGGCGCCGGTGGCGGTGCCCTCGTCGAGGCCCGGCGCCGGCACCAGGACCTCCTGGCAGACCCCGTTGCGCTGGACGGTCTCGACCACGGGCCAGACCGCTACCTGACCGAAGGGCGACCGGGCGACCTGGACCGCCAGCTCGCGCACCATGGCCACGCGCTCCTCGACCAGCAGCGGGCCGAGCCGCGCCAGCAGGTCGGCCGCCTCGTCGACGTCCCCCGCGACGAAGACGCCCCGGCCGTCATAACCGCCTCGGGGGGTCTTGAGCACCACCGGCCAGCCGTGCTCGCCGGCGAACGCCGCCACGTCGTCGACCGAATCGGCCGCCGCCCAGGCCGGCTGAGGTTCGCCGGCGGCCGCGAGGGCGCGACGCATCACCAGCTTGTCCTGCGCGTGCACCAGAGCGTCCGGGCCGGGGGCCACCCGGTGTCCGGCGTCCACCAGCGCCTGCAGGTGCTCGGTCGGCACGTGCTCGTGGTCGAACGTGACCACGGTGGCGCCCTCGGCGAGGCGCTGCAGGTCGGCCAGCTCTCGGTGGTCACCCAGGCGGACGTCGGCGCCGACGAGGGCGGCCGACTCGTCGGGGCTTGTGGCGAGCACGCGCAGCGACTGCCCCAGGGCGATAGCGGCCTGGTGGGTCATCCGCGCCAATTGCCCGCCACCGACCATCGCCACGACGGGCAGGCCGGTACGGGAGTCGACGGATGTGGCCATGGTGAGTGCTGAGGCTAGATCGTCCGACCGTTCGGCTTGTCCGCCGGGGCCCGCGTGCCGTTCACTTCTAGCCTCACAGCGTGACGGCCTCGACACTGAAAGTGACGCGGCACGGAGCCTCGCCCCGCGGCGGCCGTCTCGACTTCCTGGACGCCCTCCGTGGCGTCGCAGTCTGCCTTGTCCTGCTGCAGCATCTCGGCGAGTTGCTGTTCCCGGCCGTGGGCCGGTTCAGCGCGCACGGCGTCCAGCTCGGACAGCTCGGCGTGATGGTGTTCTTCCTGTGCAGCGGGTTCATCATCCCGGCGAGCCTGGAGCGCGGCGGACCTGGCAGGAGCCGGCGGGCGGCCCTGGCCGGCTTCTGGCGCAGCCGCCTCCTCCGCCTCTACCCGCTGTACTGGCTCAGCCTCGCCGGCGCGGCGGTGCTGGCAATCGCCGGCACCTACGCGCCGGCGGGCCCGATGACCGGCGGCGACTGGCTCGTGAACGCCACGATGCTCCAGGCTCTGGCCGGCAGCCCGCACGCCCTACCGCTCTACTGGACGCTCGGCTTCGAGATGGTCTTCTACCTGACCCTGTCGGCACTGTTCCTCGTGGGCTGGCACCGACACAGCGTCGCGCTGTCGCTGGCCGCCTCGGCCGGGTGCGTGGTCGCTGCGGTGGCCGCGGAGCCTCTGCTCGGCCGGTCGGCGCCGCTGGGGCTGTTCTGCCTGGCCACCATGTTCACCGGCACCGTCTTCTTCCGCTGGCACGCGCGCACTGTGAGGCTGCGGTCGCTCATCCTCTGCGTCGGCAGCGCACTCACCGCGGGGACGACGATGCTCGGGGCCGCCGCGCTGCAGCCCGGAGCGCGCGACGTCCTTCCCCTGCTCACCGCGTGGCTCGGCGCCTACGCGATCTTCTGCACCGCCCTGGCGCTGCGCTCGCGCGCGGTTCCCCGGTGGCTGAGGCGACTGGGCACGATCAGCTTCTCCGTCTACCTGGTGCAGGCACTGGTGCTGCTCGCCGTGCCGGCGCTGCCCTCCCCCGCCCTCACCGCCGCCCTGTGGGTCGCGGTCACCGTCGCGGTGAGCGAGGGGACCTACCGGTTCGTGGAGCAGCCCGCCGTCCGGCTGGGTCGCAGGCTGGCCGGTCCCGCGCCGACGGCCCGGCCGCTCGCCGCCTCCCCGGTCCGCGCCCTGCCGATCCGGCGTTTCGTACCCGGGCCGCGTCCGTCCGGCCACGAGAAGATCGCGGTCTGAACGGGTGCCAGGCGCGGGTCCTCGAGCGCGGCCGGCTGCGGGCGGACGCCTCCTAGACTCGGCAGTCGTGGAGTGCGGCGGGGCGGTCGGACGGGTGCGGGCGACGTGGCGCCTGATGGCTCGCGAGCTGAGCGCCTTCGGGGTCGTCGGAGTGGCCTGCTTCGCGCTCGACGTGGGGCTGTTCCAGCTCCTCTACGCCTCGGCCGGCGCCGGTGCCGTCACCGCGAAGCTGGTGGCCACGCTGGTGTCGATGACGGTGGCCTACGCCGGCCACCGCTACTGGTCGTTCTCGACCCGGGCGCGCACCGGCCTGCGTCGGGAGTACGTCCGGTTCGCCCTGATCAACGGGCTGACGCTGCTGCTGGGGCTGGCGATCGTCGGCTTCGTACGGCATCCGCTGGACCAGGACAGTGCACTGGTCCTGCAGGTGGCCAACATCGCCTCCATCGCCATCGGCACCGTCGTCCGGTATCTCAGTTACCGGCGCTGGGTGTTTCCCGCCCACCGCGTGCCCGTACCGGTCATCGACGTCGTCTGACCTGGCGGCGGCGCCTCAGGCCGACAGGCGGGAGCCGTGCCGGCCCGCTATCACCTCGAGCCTTGTCGGGATGCGGGTACGCAGCTCCTCGAGGTGGCTGATCACGCCGACGGTGCGGCCGCCGCGGCGCAGCTCGTCGAGCACGCTCATCACCGCGTCCAAGGCCTGCGGGTCGAGGGTTCCGAAGCCTTCGTCGACGAAGAGCGTGTCGATCTGCACGCCACCGGTCTCGGCCGTGACCACATCGGCCAGTCCGAGGGCCAGGGCGAGTGAGGCCATGAAGCTCTCGCCGCCCGAGAGGGTCTTCGTCGCCCGCCGCACCCCGGTGTACTCGTCGAAGACGTCCAGCCCCAGACCGCCGCGCGCCCCGTGCCGGCCCTGCGCGTCGCTGTGCAGGAATGTGTAGCGACCGCCGGACATGTCCAGCAGCCGTCGGCTGGCCACCTCGGCCACCTGCTCGAGCCGGGCGGCCAGGACGAAGGACTGCAGCCGCATGCGCCGGGTGTTGGAGCCGCGGCCGTTGACGAGATCGGCCAGTGCGGTGACCTGGTCGGCCCAGGCGCGGAGGTCGGCGAGCTCCATCTCGGCCGCCGTCACGTCACCGGCGAGGGAATCGAGCGCCGCCGTGCACCGGCGCGCGCTGTCGAGCTCGGCGACGGCCTCCTCCCGGTTCCGGGTGGCGAGCGCGCAGCGTTCCTGGAGTTCGGCGACGTCGGGCCGGGAAGGCAGGTCGGCCAGCTCGGGCTCGGCCAGGCGCGCGCGGAGCACAGCGACCGAGCGGTCGTGGCCGTCCAGCTGCCGGTCGAGGACCGCCAGGCGGCCGTCGGGCAGGAGGGCGCCTGCCGCCTCGAGGAGGTCGTCGAAGCCCACGGCGGCGGCACGGTGGTCAGCGGCCAGCCGCGCGGCATCGGCCGCGCCGCGCGCCCGGACATCGTCGGCCGCGGCCGAGATCAACGCTTCGCACCGCCCGGCCGTGTCCGTCAGCCGGATCACCCGGGCGTCGAGGTCGGCGTCGTCGCCTCGCGCCTCGGTGAGGCGTCGGTCGAGGTGGGCGAGGTGCTCGGTGAGCGCGTCCCGCTCCGCGGTGCGCGCCTGCAGCTCCTCCCGGTCGGCGGCCAAGCGCGCGCCGGCCCGGTCGCGTTCGGCGAGCAGCGCGGCGAGCGCCTCCTGCACGGCCGTCG
>JAOPWJ010000201.1 GCA_025965715.1 Blastococcus sp.
CGCCGACGGCGACCTGGCCCACCGCGCCGCCGGCGCCGAGCACCACGACCCGCTCCCCGGCCCGCAGGCCCGCTCGCCACGTCATCGCCATCCAGGCGGCCACTCCGGACAGCCCGATGGCCGCGACGTCGACGTCGGGCACGCCGTCCTCGAGGAGCACCAGGTCCCCCTCGCTGACCACGCAGCGCTCGGCCATCGAGCCGTCACCGGGCGCCATCCCCGATGAGGTGGAGACGAAGACCCGCGTTCCGGCGGGGAAGCGGGACGAGCTCTCGATCCGTCCGACGCCCTGCACGCCCGGTACGTAGGGCAGGGACGGCGGGCCGAAGTACGACGTACCGGACGCGCAGAGCAGATCCAGCGGTACCACCGGCGCCGCGGTCACCCGCACCACCGCCTGACCGGGGCCGGGCTCCGGGTCGGCGTGCTCGCCGACCGAGGGGGGCTTCCCCAGGGTGCGCACGACGACGGCGCGCACGGTCAGGTCGCGATGTCGGGGTAGGGCAGCGAGAGGTGCTCCATCGCCTTGCCGTAGGCCTTCTGGTACTCCAGCGGCCCGTGGTCCCGCTCGAACATGGCGATGAAGAGCGTCAGCGTCAGGAACGGGTGCGCGCCCATCCCGAACAGGGTCACGTGGTCGTGCTGCGCCAGCGCCGTCCGCTCCTCCGCGGTGAAGGACAACCACGTCGTCCTCTCCGCCGGCGTGCAGTTGAGAATGGTGTTGGCCATCTCGGCTTCCCACCACTCCACCGTGCCGGCGGGGTCCGCGCGATAGCGCTCGACCAGCGCGGGGTCGCGGTCGACCGTGTACAGGAACTTGTCCAGCAGGTACTTGCTCACACCGGGGCTCCCTTCGGGTACCAGGTGAAGTACGCCTCCATCGTGTGGAACAGGTCGAGACTGTCGACGTGGTCGGCCTTCTGCCCCTCGCCGGCGACGCCCATCATCAACATGAAGTCCATGAACCCGTGGGTGGCGTTGCCGGGGGCGTGCAGGCTGTCCAGTGACACCTCCGCCAGGCAGCCGTCGATGTCGCCGGTCGCGATCCAGTCGACGGCCTTGCGGTCGAACTCGGGGTCGGGCCCGTGCTCGCCGAACTGGCGGGGTCCGCCGAGCTCCAGCGAGAGGTGCCCGGTGCCGATGATCGCCACCCGCTTGTCTGACTCCCAGCTCTCGACCATCTCGCGGATCGCCCGGCCGAGCGCCACGAACCGGCGTGGTTGCGGCAGCGGCGGCGCGAAGATGTTCGTGTAGATCGGCACGATCGGCAGGTCGGCCTGCGGCCTCAGCGTGATGATCGGGCACGTGATGCTGTGGTCGATCCGCAGCTCGTTGGAGAAGGCGAGGTCGAAGTCCCGGTCGAGGCCGTCGCGCAGGATGTGCGCGGCGAGATCCTCCTCGCCGCGAAGCGTCATGCGCGGCAGCCCGAACTCGCGTTCCTCGTTGTGCCAGTTGGCGTCGAAGAAGGGCGCCTTGCCGACGAGGAACTGCGGCATGTTGTCCAGCCACAGCTGGTGGAAGTGGTCGCTGCCGACCATGACCAGCACGTCCGGCTCGGCTCGGGTGAGCGTCTCCCGGAACCGCTCGATCTTGGCCACCCACTCGTCGGCGAACGGCGGCCGCTCGGCACCGGTGGCGGTACTCGCCCGGTAGTAGAACGGGTGGTGCGTGGACGCGATCACGGCGGCGATCTCAGCCATCTCGGCCTCCCAGGGCGTCAGGGGCGTAGGGATCCGGCGGCACCGGGCGGTTGTTCAGGTCCACCGAGAGGAAGACGTCGTTGGCCACCGGGTGCCGCAGCTCCTCGGCCAGCTGCCCGATCAGCCCGGCGGTGCGCGCGAGCAGCGCGAAGCCGCGGAGCAACTCCAGGGGCAGCCCGAGATCGGCGAGCGCGGCGCCGCAGACGCCGGCGCCGTTGAGCGGCAGCGTCCGTCCCAGCACCTGCGGGTGCACCCGGCCGATCGCGGCGAACAGCGCCAGGTGCGGCCCGTAGAGCCCCTCGTCGGTCGCAATCTCCAACAGCCGCGGCGTGCGGGGGTCGCCGTCCTTGTGCACGTGGTGGCCCAGTCCGGGAACGAGCCGACTCGCCGCGCGCCGCGCGGTCACCGTCGCGAGGGCGAGCGCGTCCCATCCGGCGTCGTCGTCCGGGAGCGGGCCCTCGGCGCCGGTGAGGACGTCGTGCAGGAAGCGGCCGCAGTCCTCGGTGACGCCCAGGAACCGCGAGCCGCCGCCGAGCAGCCCCGCCGCCAGGGCGCCCTGCACCGAGTCCGGCGCGGAGAGGTAGGTCAGCCGGGTGACGATCGCCGTCGGGGTGAACCCGTGGTCGGCCAGCGCGGCCAGCACCGCCTCGAAGACCCGTGTCTCACCGGACGTCGGGCGGCGCTGGGTGGCCAACCAGAAGGCCAGCTCGCCGAATCCCACCGTGCCCATCACGTCGCGGGCCAGGTCGGCGCCCAGGAGGGTGATCGAGTGCGGGCTGGAGGCGCCGAGCGCCGTGGGATAGACCGGCGGCTCAGCCATCCGGAGTGCCCTCCGCCAGCCAGCGGCGCAGCTCCTGGCCGTGCTGGTCGAGCCTGGGCGGTGGCAGGCGGTACTGCGGCGCCGTCGCGGAGAAGGTGATCGGATTGCGGATGGACGGCACCGCGGCCGCGCCCTCTCCCACGGTGACCACCGGGTCGAGCCCGACCTCCTGGGCGAAGGCGACTCCCTGGTCGATGGTGTTGATCGGGCCGCAGGGGACGCCTGCGGCGATGATGTCGCGGAACCAGTCCAGTTTCGGCCGGGTGCGCAGCCGGTCCACCAGCAGCGGCCGGAGCTCGTCGCGGTTGGCGGTGCGGTCCTCGTTGCGCCCGAACCGGGGGTCGTCGGCCAGCTCGGGTACGCCGAGCACCTCGACCAGCCGGCGGAACTGACCGTCGTTGCCTGCGGTGACGATGAGGTCCCCGTCGGCACAGGGCAGGGGCTCGTAGGGGAAGAGGCTCGGGTGACTGTTGCCCATCCGGAACGGAACGACACCGCCGGCGACGAAGGCGCTGGTCTGGTTGACCAGGCCCGACAGCGCCGATGACAGCAGGTTGACCTCGATGTGCTGGCCCTCGCCGGTCGCGTGCCGGTGGTTGAGCGCCGACAGGACGCCGATGGTGGCGTGTAGGCCGGCCATGACGTCGAACAGGGCGACGCCGGCCCGGTAGGGCTCGCCGTCGGTGTCACCGGTGAGGCTCATGAAGCCGGAGATGGCCTGCACGATCAGGTCGTACCCGGGCAGCGCAGCCCCGCCCGCGCCGCTGCCGAAGCCGCTGATCGAGGCGTAGACGACGCCCGGGTTGGTTCGCGCGACGGTGTCGTAGCCCAGCCCGAACCGCGCCAGACCTCCGGGCTTGAAGTTCTCGACGACGACGTCCGCTCGCCGGGCCAGCTCCTGGGCCAGGGCCGCGTCCCCCGGGTCCTTGAGGTCGAGGGCCATCGACCGCTTGTTGCGGTTGACGCCGAGGTAGTAGGTGGCGACGCCGTCCCTCACCGGCGGCTGCCACGTACGGGTGTCGTCCCCGCCGGGGCCCTCGACCTTGACCACGTCCGCGCCGAGATCGGCCAGCAGCATGGTGGCGTAGGGGCCGGCGAGGATTCGGGAGAAGTCGGCGACCAGCAGGCCGGCCAAGGGCCCACCCGACCGGCCGGGCGCGGTCGAGGGAAGCGCACCCGTCATGTGTCCCGCACACCCCCTGGTGTGGCCGTGTCGCGGACGCACGTCCGCGTGCACCGCATCCTTGGGCCCCCCGACGGAGCATGTCAACCTCCCGTCCGGGGCGCGGCGAGGCGGAGCCGGCCCCCTTGACACGGTGAGCGGCGTCACAGGAAGGTGACCGCGACATGCCGGGGGTCCGCTCTACGGACGCTCGTCCGCAGCCGTCCGAGGAGTTCTCATGAGCCAGTCCGAGGTCCCCGAAGCCGGCCGCCCGCTGGTCTTCCGCGGCGGCACGGTCCTGACCGTGGACGACGCCGGCACCGTCCTGACCGGCGCCGACGTGCTCGTCGTCGGCGACCGGATCGCCGCCGTCGGCACGAAGCTCGCCGTGCCCGAGGGCACACACGAGATCGACGCACGCGGCGGCATCGTGATGCCGGGGATGATCGACACCCACCGGCACATGTGGCAGACGGCGATGCGCGGCTACGGCGCCGACTGGACCCTCACGCAGTACTTCGTCTGGAACTACCTGGAGCACGGGCGCAAGTTCCGGCCGCAGGACATCGCCGCCGGCAACCGGCTCTCGGCGATCGAGTCCCTCGACGCCGGCGTCACCACCACCGTCGACTGGTCGCACAACCTGCACACCGTCGGCCACGCCGAGGCCGCGGTCGACGCCCTGCGTTCCGTGCCCGGCCGGTTCGTGCTCGCCTACGGCAACATCCAGGCCGGCCCGTGGGAGTGGACTGCCGACCCCGCCGTCCGGTCATTCCTGGACGAGACGCGGAACTCCCTCGACGACAAGCTGGGCATGCAGCTCGCCTTCGACGTCACCGGCGACCCGGCCTTTCCCGAGAAGGCGGCGTTCGAGGTGGCCCGCGAGCTCGACCTACCGGTGACCACCCACGCCGGCGTCTGGGGCGCGACCAACGACGACGGCATCCGCCTGATGCACGACTCCGGTTTCATGACGCCGGAGACCGTCTACGTGCACGCCTCGACCCTCACCCGGGACAGCTACCAGCGGATCGCCGCCACCGGCGGCTCCATCTCGGTCTCGACCGAGTCGGAGTGCAGCGCGGGGCAGGGGCACGCGCCGACCGAGCAGGTGCTGCAGTACGGCATCCCGGTGTCGCTCTCGATGGACACCAGCGTCTGGTGGAGCGCCGACATCTTCTCCGCGATGCGGGCCACGCTGAACGCCGACCGGATGGCCCAGCACCTCGGCGCCCATCTCGAGGGCGAGACCATCACCCATCTGCGCCTGCGGGCCAAGAACGTGGTCGAGTGGGCCACCAGGGGTGGCGCGCACGCCGTCGGGCGCGACGATCTGGGCAGCCTCGAGCCCGGCAAGAAGGCCGACGTCGTGCTGATCAAGAACGACGCCTCGCCGGTCATGTTCCCGATGCTCAACCCGTACGGGCACGTGGTCTTCCAGGCCCAGCGGGGCGACGTGCACACCGTGGTGGTCGACGGGCGGGTGGTGAAGTCCGAGGGGAGACTGGTCGGGATCGACCTGGCCCCGGTGCGCCGGGAGATCGAGGACACCGTCGAGTACCTGCGCGGGGAGCTCGGTGAACAAGCCTGGCAGCAGGGGATGTTCCCCGATCTGCCGACCACCGAGGTGCTGGACAACCCCTACCAGTACACCCAGTACAAGTCGGAGAGCACGCACGTCGGGGGCGAGGAGCGCGTGCTCGGCCGCTGAATGAAGGACCCCGCTGCCCGCACCACTGGCAGGCGGCGGCGGGACCCTGCAGGGGCCGGAACGGGAGGTGGACATGGCGGGACGCGGCACGGGGCCGGACTTCGTGGAGGCCCTGGCGCGGGGTCTGGACGTCCTCGCCTGCTTCGACGCCGACCACCGGAGCATGTCGCTGACGGACGTCGCGACCGCGGCCGCACTCGCCCGTCCGACCGCGCGCAGACTGCTGCTGACCCTGGAGGAGCTCGGCTTCGTGCGCTCCGCCAACGGGGTGTTCGAGCTGACCCCCAAGGTCCTCACGCTCGGCACGGCCTACGTCGCCTCGCTCGGACTCTGGGACATCGCCCGGCCGCATCTGGAGGCCCTGGTCTCGCGAACGGGTGAGTCCTCGTCGATGGCACAGCTGGACGGCAGCGACATCGTCTACGTCGCGAGGGTCTCGGTACCCAAGCTGATCGCCCTGCGCGTGGACGTCGGCACCCGCTTTCCGGCCGTCCAGACGTCGCAGGGGAAGGTCCTCCTGGCCGCCCTCGGGCCGGACGAGCTCGAGCCGGCGCTCGCCGAACCCAGCCGAGCGGGGCTGCCGCCCTACATCGGCCGCTCCCCCGAGCACTTGCGCGCCGAGCTCACCGAGACACGGGCGCGGGGGTGGGCCGTGGCCGACGAGGAACTGGCCCCCGGCGTGCGCTCGGTCGCCGTTCCGGTGCGGGACGGGACGGGTGCCGTCCGCGCCGCCATGAACGTCACGGTGCACGCGGCAGAAACCTCACGCGAGCGGCTCCTCCAGGAGCACCTGCCGCTGCTGCTCCGGACGGCCGGTGACGTCAGCGCCGAGTGGGCGCTGTGGCAGTCGCGCCCGCACGTGCAGATCGCCCGGCCCGGCTACTCGGCCACAGTCTGACCTCGGAGGACTCGATGCCCGCCCCGCTCCCGCCGCTGCCGACGATGGTCGTCGGCAGCCTGCCCCAGCCGGACTGGCTCATTGACCGCGAGCGGCTGGGACATCAGTTCCCGCCACGCGTCCGGGCCGCGGAGCTCTGGCGCATCGAGCCGCAGCTCCTCCAGGAGGCGCAGGACGACGCCACCCTGGCCGCCATCCGGTCGCAGGAGGAGGCCGGACTGGACATCCTCACCGACGGCGAGATCCGCCGGGAGTCCTACTCGAACCACTTCGCCACCGCCCTCGACGGCCTGGATCTCGAGCACCCGGGAACGGTGCGCAACCGGTCCGGGATCGACATCCCGGTGCCGCGGGTGACAGGTGACATCCGGCGCCCCGGCCCGGTGCAGGTGGACGACGTCCGATTCCTCCGCGCGCACACCGACCGCACGATCAAGATCACGGTCCCCGGCCCGTTCACCATGTCCCAGCAGGCGCAGAACGACCACTATCCCGACGACCGTGCCCTCGCCCTCGCCTACGCCGACGTCGTCCGCGAGGAGATCGCCGAGCTGTTCGCCGCCGGGGCCGACATCGTGCAGCTGGACGAGCCGTGGCTGCAGGCCCGCCCGGACGTGGCCCGTCGATACGGCGCGGAGGCCCTGACCCGCGCCGCTGCCGACGCTCCCGGACCCGTGCACGTGCACCTGTGCTTCGGCTACGCCGCGATGGTGGCCGACCGCCCCGACGGCTACTCGTTCCTGCCCGAGCTGGCCGACACTCCGGTCGCCGCGGTGTCGGTCGAGACGGCGCAGTCGCGCCTGGATCCCGCGAGCCTGCGGCCGCTGCGCGGCAAGGCCCTCGTCCTCGGCGTCCTGGACCTCTCCACGCCGGACGTGGAGACGCCGGAGACGATCGCCGACCGCGTGCGGCGGGCCCTGGACGACGTGGACGTCGAGCGGCTGATGCTGTCCAGCGACTGCGGCCTGAAGTACCTCCCTCGCGCGTCCGCGGCCGGCAAGATGCGTGCCCTCGCCCAGGCGGCCGCCCTGCTGCGCAGCGAGCTCTCGCTGGAGATCCCCCGCCGCTGAGCTCGTCGCGCGCAGCGAGCCCGGACGGCGGGCGGTCGTCTCCGCCGTGCTGCCGCGACCGAGGCGGGCGTCACACGGCCCCGGCGCGGGGATTTCACGACCACGCCGAGGCCGCGTTGCGCCAGGGATGCCCGCAGCACCGCCGTGCGAAACGGGTCTTCCGGCCTTGCTGAGACGTGTGGCGGGCGGAGCCCGCCCGGGTCACCCCGGGGCTCCGCCCGCTACAGAATGCGACGCGGCCCGACGCTGCGCAACCCAGGTCGTCTAGAACGTCTTTCGGGCCGCCACGAGGTCCCGGACCGCCGCACAGCGCTCCTCGGCCGTCGCCTGGGTGAGGCCGTGGTTCGCCCCCGTCGGGTGCCGAGAGCAGTCGCCCGGTGCTGCTGTTCGGGACGACGCTGTCGCCGCGCCACTACCTGCCCGGGCAGGACGTCGATGCCGAGCTGGTACCGAGCGACACCGCTCGATCTGTCGGGACGCGCGCGGCCGCGAGCACGGTCATGGCGTGTCCTGCAGGCCGAGGAGTCCGAGGCCACGCTCCCTGCCGAGCGCGGCGAGCAGTTCGGTGACGACGGCGTCGGCAGAACCGGCGCCGGAGATGCGCGCCCCCGGTTCGTCGTCACCCAGCGGCTCGAGCGTGCCCAGCTGGCTGTCGAGCAGCGATGCCGGCATGTAGTGGCCCGCGCGGTGCTTCATGCGAGCGGCGAGCAGCTCGCGATCGGCGCTGACGTGGGCGAACCAGACCGACGGGTGCCCACCGCGGAGGAGGTCACGGTAGCTGCGCTTGAGCGCCGAGCACGTGACGACGACGGAGCGACCGGCCTGCTCGTGCTCACCGATCCAGTCGGCCAGCCGGCGCAGCCACGGCCAGCGGTCCTCGTCGTCGAGGGGCTGGCCCGACCGCATCTTCTCGACGTTTCCCGGCGGATGGAAGTCGTCCCCCTCGGCGAACTCCCAGCCGAGCCGGTCCACCAGCCCGGCGGCGACCGTCGACTTGCCGGAGCCCGACACCCCCATCACCACGACCGTGGTCGTGGCGCGCTCACCGTCGCCGGGACCCATGGACCTGCACCACCCATCGGCTCAGGGGACAGCCGGCGGCACCGGCGTGCCGCGCAGCGAAACGTAGCGCCGGCGGTGCCGGGACCGCACCTGGATCGAATTCCCGACGTCGTCGACGAGGCCGGGGATGCGCCCCGCACGCTGTTCCCTGGTCGCAATCGGCTCGTTCACCGTCGCCGGCCCCGCTGCCGCGCTCTCGCCCAACGTCGCGTGGCCGGTCATCTGCCGCGGGAGCGGGCCGCCGGTCCCGCCGGTGACCGGAGCGACGAGTACCCGGAGGACCCGCGCGGAAGCCTCCTTCAGACGATTCTCGGGTCGACGTGGATCTTGGGACCGGCACCAGCACGCTCGGGCAGCTGTCCCGCCAGTACCCCGCCCACCTGCTCGAGCCCGACGGTGGCGGCGACGAGCGACCGCGGGTCGACCGATCCGTTCGCGTAGGCGGCGATGGTCGCGTCGAGCCCGGGGGACGCCGAGAGGATCCCGACCGCGGTGACGTCCTTGACTGCCAGCGTGCGGGTGTCGATCAGGCTGGGGGTACCGGCCAGACCGATGTAGACCACCCGGCCCGCCGGTTCCACCAGATCGAGTGCCCGGGCGGGCAGGTGCTCGGCGTTCGAGGCGTCGACGACGGCGTCGAACCGCAGCTGGGGCAGGCTGTCCTCGGTCCAGGCGTGCTCGAACCCGACGCCTCGCGCAAAGTCCAGCGAGGCCTCGGAGCGGCCCAGCAGATGCACCTCGGCACCCGCCGCCCGGACGAACATGGCGACCAGCAGACCGATCGTGCCCGGCCCGAGCACCAGGACCCGGTCCCCCGGCCCAGCGGCCGCGCCCTGGGCGGCACGCAGTGCGTTCCCACCCGGCTCCACGAGCGCTCCGAGGACCGCGTCCACGCTGCCGGGCAGTTCGCGCAGCGAGGTGACCGGCACGGAAAGCTGCTCCGCGAGCGCGCCGGCCCGGCCGCCCCGGATACCGACCTCCTGCCGGTTCTCGCAGAGGTGCTGTGCCCCGCGCCGGCACCGGCGGCAGACGCCGTCACCCAGCATGGTGTCGCCCATGACGCGACGGCCGACCCAGGCCGGGTCCACACCGTCACCGACCGCGGACACCGTTCCCGCCCACTCGTGGCCGAGCCGTATCGGGTACGTCGCGTGCCCCTGGTGCAGGTAGATCATGTCGCCGGTGAAGAACTCGACGTCGGTCCCGCAGACACCGACGCGCTCGACGTCCACGACCACGTCGCCGGGTCTCGCCTCCGGCGCGGGCACCTCCTGCACCGAGCCCTTCCCCGGCGCGGTGAGCACGAAGGCGCGGATCGTCCGGGACGTCACCGAGGACCGAGGACGTTCTGCCGCTGCGAGCCGAGCCCCTCGATCCCGAGCTCCATGACGTCGCCGGGCTGCAGCCACACGGGCGGGTCGAAGCCCAGTCCGACCCCGGGCGGCGTACCGGTGTTGATCAGGTCGCCCGGCTCGAGGACCAGGAACTGGCTCAGGTAGTGCACGATGAAGAAGGGATCGAAGATCATCGTGCTCGTGTTTCCGGTCTGCCGGCGCACGCCGCTGACGTCGAGCCACATGTCCAGCGCCCGGACGTCGTCGATCTCGTCGGGGGTGACCAGCCACGGGCCGGCCGGGTTGAACGTCTCGGCCGACTTGCCCTTCACCCACTGCCCGCCGCGTTCCATCTGGAACGCCCGCTCGCTGACGTCGTTGACCACCACGAAGCCGGCGATCGCGTCGCGAGCCGCGTCGACCGAGTCGAGGTAGCTGGTGCGCCGGCCGATGACGATGCCCAGCTCGACCTCCCAGTCGGGCTTGGTCGCCCCGCGGGGGATGCGTACGTCGTCGTCGGGACCGATGAGGGTGTTCGGCGACTTGGTGAACAGGATCGGCTCGTCGGGCACCGCCTGACCGGTCTCCGCGGCGTGGTCACGGAAGTTCAGGCCGATGCACAGGATCTGGTGCGGGCGCCCGAACGGGGCACCGATCCGCTCACCGGCGAAGCGGGACACCGCCCCGGCGGCCGCCCGCTCGGCCACCACGGGACCGATCAGGCCGATCCCCCCGCTGGCGAAGAAGGTCTCGTCGAAGTCGGGGACGACGTCGGAGAGGTCGACGTACGTGTCGTCGTCGATCCGGGCGACGGGCTTCTCGGCACCGACGGCACCGATGCGCATGAGCTTCACGAATGGCTCTCCAGAGGTCGGGCGTCCAGAAGCTAGACCGTACTGAGGCATGTTGACAGGCTGGCCGACCATGGAGCTCTGCAGTGCGCAGGAGTACGACGGTGGCGGCGGCAGCACGGGCAGCGGGCCGGCATGACGACGCACAGGTCCGCCCTCGTCACCGGTGGTGCCCGCGGACTGGGGGCCGCAACCGCCGAGCGGTTGCGGGGCGACGGCCTGGCGGTCACCACCCTCGACCTGCACGGTGCCGACGTCTCAGCCGACGTGACCGACGAGGAGGCGCTGCAGCGCATTGCTCGCGAGATCGGTCCGATGGACGTGCTGGTGAACTCGGCGGGCATCGTCGGACCGGGCAAGCCGCTGCTGGAGACCTCGGCCGACGACTGGCGCCGGGTGTTCGACGTCAACGTGTTCGGCACCGTCAACACGATGCGTGCATTCGTCCCGGCCATGCGGGAGCGGGGCTGGGGCCGGGTCGTCAACGTCGCCAGCATGGCCGGCAAGGACGGCAACCCCGACCTGTCGATCTACTCCGCCTCCAAGGCCGCCGTCATCGGTCTGACCAAGTCCGCCGGCAAGGAGCTGGCAACGAGCGGTGTGCTGGTCAACGCGATCGCTCCGGCCGTCATCGCCACCCCGATGAACGAGGACACGGCCCCGGAGGTGCTGGCGCGAATCACGAGCCTGATCCCGATGAAGCGGGTGGGACGGCCCGAGGAAGTCGCCGAACTCGTCGCCTTCCTCTGCTCCGACCGCCTCAGCTTCTCGACCGGCGCCGTCTACGACATCAGCGGCGGGCGAGCCACCTACTGAGGCGCCGTCGGCGCCCCGCGCCACCGGCGGCGGCGGAGCTCCGCTGTCCGTACGGCGTCTCGTGGGCGGGCCCCGCCGACGTGACCCCGGTCCCGGACGCAGGGAAACCGCAGCCTCCCGTAGCCGGCGCTGCCTGCGCGAGCCCCGCGACCGTTCGGTGCAGCCGGTTGGTCCACCCGCCCGGACCGCGCGGCGGGGCGTGGGTGGACGTCGGGGACGTACCCGGGCGTGCCCCACGTGCTGCTCACGCGCAGTCGCTCCACAACGGGTCGGAACAGGTGAACGTGCCCGCGCGGCGCAGGTCGGTGACCCACGACCGCCTGCAGGCCGTGAGGCGTCGACTGCGCGGGCCGGCCGCCGGCACACGGCTTCCGCACCGCAGGAGCCTCCTGAGACGACCGGCGAGTTCGGCCGGTGGGTGCACCCGCTGACGCCGGCCGAGCCTCGGCGGGGCCGCTCCACCGGCGGTCATGGCCGCCGCGACGGCGGAACTGCCGGCCGCCCTGGACGACGACGGTCGGCGCCCGCGCTGAGCCCCGGGCGCACCGGTAGGAAGGAGCCATGGCCGACTCCCTCGTTCCCCTCGCCGAGCTCGCTGCCCAGGAGGAGGAGCTGCAGTTCTCCGCCTTCACCAACGACGACGCCTGGGAACTCGGGTCAGCGCTCGTCGACCGCGCTCGCCGGGAGCAGTTGCCGGTGGCCGTGCAGATCACCCGCAACCGTCACCAGCTCTTCCACGCGGCGCTGCCCGGGGCCACGCCGGACAACGACTCGTGGATCCGGCGGAAGACGCGGGTCGTGAACCGGTTCGGGCACAGCAGCCTGTACATGGGCCAGTCGGCCCGAGAGGCAGGCACGACCTTCGAGGAGGAGTTCGGTCTGGACCCGCAGCGCTACGCCGCGCACGGCGGCGCGTTTCCGATCCTGATCCGGTCGGTCGGTCCCATCGGCGTGGTGGTCGTCTCGGGGCTGCCGCAGGTCGAGGACCACCGCATGGTCGTGACAGCGCTCCGCGCCCATCTCGCCCGATGAGTGGAACCCCACCGACGACCCAGATCGCGTCCGGCGATGCGCACCTGGTCTGCGAGGTGGCAGCGCGGCCGATGCGAGTGGCAGGTCGAGGTCGAGGCGCAGCCCCCGCTCCGAGTTGACGAGCACGACGCGCGCAACGGGCGCGGGCGCGGTGCGGCGCGACGTCCCTCGCCACCCGGCCAGCATCTCGCCGGCTCCCCGAACGCTCGGTCACCGCCCGGAGGGCGCCGCCGTTCCTCCGCCACCGACCGGTGTCGCCGAGCCGTCGGTCCAGACGACGAGGCCGGTTCGTCCGGGCCGGGTGCCGAGCCACCGGGCCGCGTCCCCGCCGCGGGCGTACGCGGCGGTCGCGTCGATGTCGGCCCAGGTCAGTGACGCCGCCACGACCGTGACGGAGGCGACGCCCGCGGGCCGCAGACCGGTGCGGGCGTCGATGAGGTGCTGCCCGCGGTGCGCGGTGCCCGACGTGGCCACCGCCCCGGTCGAGACGGGAACGACGGCGACGAGCCGTCCCGTTTCGCACGGATGCTCGACGCCGATGCGCCACGGGGGCGCGTCGGGGTCGAGCGTGCGGCACACCAGGTCACCGCCGGCGGAGAGGCAGAAGTCGGTGGCGTCGAGGAGGCGCAGTGCCCGCGCCGCCCGCTCGGCCGCCCAGCCCTTCACCACACCGTTGGGATCGAGCACCGGCGTTCCGTCGGGCCCGGGACGCCGGATGCTGAACGCCCCGCCGGACTCCCGCTCGGCCGCCTCCCCCAGCGCCACCACCTCGGCCACCTCCGGTGGGCAGTCGGCGAGCCAGAGTTCCCCGCGGCCCAGCCGGGAGACATAGGAGTCGGGCCGGTACGTGCTGAAAATCCGGTCGCACGCACGCAGCGACGCCCTCACCTCCCCCCACGCGGCCCGCGCTTCCTCGTCGGCGGCATGCCGGCCCCGGAGGGCGAGGCTGATCGGCATGCCCATGACGTGATCGACGTACCGCGACGGCCGCTCGGCCACGGACGTTCCGGTGCTCACCGGCCCGCCCGGTCGAGGGCGCCCTGCAGCGACCGCACGTAGCCCTCGCTGGTCACGGTGGCGCCGGTGATCATGTCGATGTCGGCGCTCTGGGCGTCGAGGGTGTCGCTGATCAGGATCGGCAGTGCGTAGGCGTTGATCCGCTGGTCCTTGCCGTTGCCGGTCGGGTACACGGGCACCGTGACGTCGGTGATGGTCGACCCGTCCACGGTGATGGCCACCTGCACGTCGCCCCACCGGGTGGCCACGGCCGGACCCGTGACCGTCTCCGCGGTCGACGACGTGCTGGTGCTGCCACCGCTCACCGGATCGCCCGAGGCGACGGCACTCGACTGCCCGCCCACCGCGGCCGGCCCGGACGTCGAGGTGGAGTAGCCGAACAGCAGGACGACGATGGTCGTCGTGGTCAAGAACCACAGCACGACTCGTCTCAACGGCTCACCATCCGAAGCTCTCGACGTGGAACCGGTCAGGGGCGAGGCCCGCGGCCTCGGCGGTGCGGCGGACGTCCTCGGCCCAGCGCTCCGGGCCGCAGACGTAGACGTCCCGCTCGGCGATGTCGGGGATCCAGTACCGCAAGGCGGCGAGGTCGTCGGCGGGGCCGACGCCTGCCCCGAGCCACGAACGCGGCGCCCGACGGTGGCCGGGCAGCATCAGCACGTGCAGCCCCCGCTCCCGGACGAGGGCCGCCAGCTCCCCCTCGAAGAGCGGCCGGTCGGCGAACCGGTACAGCAGGACCGCGTCGCCCGGCGCGTAGTCCAGTTCCTCGGCCAGGGCCCGCAGCGGGGCGATACCGACGCCGGCACCGATGAGCGCGAGGCGACGGCGGGTGCGGGCGCGGGCGCTGAGCCGGCCGTAGGGACCCTCGACGAGCACGCGGGTACCGGGTCGCACCGCGCGCAGCGCCGCGCTGCCGTCACCGAGCTCCTTGACCGTGATCCGCAGGCTGCGGCCGTCAGGCGCCGCCGAGAGGGAGTACGGATGTGCGCGGGTCCATCCGGGGCCGGTGAGGAAGCGCCACGTGAAGAACTGCCCCGCCTCGGCGCCCAGCCGGTCGAGCCGGTTGCCGGTCACGTACACCGACACGACGCCGTCGTCCTCGCGCACCACCGAGGTGACCCGCAGGGCGTGCCGGGCGCTGCGCCACAGCGGCAGGGCGACCCGGTAGACGAGCACGGCGCCCGCCGCGAGTGCCCACGACCCCCACCAGAAGAGGGTGTCCGCCGACGAGTGGAGGAACTCCTGACCGGTCCACAGCTGGTGCGGCAGGGCCAGCCCGACGCCGAGGTAGGCGTAGAGGTGGATCAGGTGCCACGACTCGTAGCGCAGCCGCCGTCGGGCCGCCTTGACACTGGTGAGGACCACCATGACCAGGCAGACGGTGCCCGCCGCGGCCAGCAGCATCCCGGGGTACTCGGTCACGAGGCCCCACAGCGTCGCCGGCGTCCGGCGGAGCTCTCCCGAGGCGTACCCCCAGGTGATCAGCACGAGATGGGCGAGCATCAGGTTGACCGACGTGAAGCCGACGATCCGGTGCTTGTGGGCCAGCAGGTCCTGCCCGTAGGCATGCTCCAGCACGGGGAGCCGGGCCATCAGCAGGACCTGCACCACGAGCAGGTCGGCGGAGAGCAGGCCGGTCAGCCTGCCCAGGGACGTGAGGCCGTCGGCCCAGTCGCCCAGGTCGCGAGCTCCGCCGCCGGTCGCCCACCAATAGGAGACGAGGGCCAGGCTCACCCAGAGGGCAGCCGCGGCCCCGGCCCGCACCGCGGCGTCGGTCCGCGCGCGGCCGGACCGGGGCGCGGCGACGGGCGTCGGCACGGGCGCGGGGGGCACTGAGACCGCCGTCATGTCCTGCCGTCCCCGCCGGCGCCGTCCTGCCCGGAAAGGGCGCCCCGGACGACGGACGTCTCCTTGGCGTCGGTACTCCCCGCCTGGTGGCCGAGGGCGAAGCCGCCGGGCGCGGCGGTGTCGGCCGGTTGCCGGCGCGAGCCACTGCCCGGGGTGCCCTTCTCGTCGTTCACGGTGCTCCTCGGATCGGGACGGAGCATCACCCTTTCCGGGCAGCCTGAGCCCGGTCAGTACGCACCCTGTGTGTTGGCTGTGCGTCCTCCCCGTGGCCGGGCTGAGCCCTCAGGTGGCCGCCCCCCGCGGAACAGCAATAGCAGGCCGCGCTCGACGGATGACAGCGAGTTGCGACTGCCGGAGCGTGCTGCTGGCCACCGGACAAAGCCACCTCGGGGACGGCGCCACCGCCCCTGCACCGTCCCGGACTTCGACACCATGCCCTCGACACCGTGCGCTCTGCCACCGAACGACCTTCCCGAGCGAGTGCCACTGGGGGGCTCATGACCGGCTCGTTCCGCCAACCGGCCCGCATGACCGGGGAGCCCTGCGCCCCCCACGCGGTGACATGACCCCTCAGCCCGAACTCCGGCTCGCCCTCGGCATGCGCGGGGGCGTGAGCCTGGCGGTGTGGATGGGCGGCGCGTGCAGCGAGATCGACCAGCTGCGCCGCGCCCTGGGGGATGACGGCGATCCGATCTACCGCACACTGCTGGAGGCGAACGGCTACGGCTCGGTGGCTGTCGACGTGGTGGCGGGGGCCAGCGCCGGCGGCCTCAACAGCGTGCTCATGGGCGTGAGCGTCGTGCACGGCGTGCCCTTCGACCAGCGAATCCGCAACCTCTGGCTGGAGCTCGGCGACCTCGGCAAGCTGGTCCGGCGTCGCGGCGGACGGCCGCCGGTGTCGCCCCTGGACGGCGACCAGAACTTCTACGGGCAGCTGGCTCCCAAGCTGCAAGAGCTGGTGGAGCACGGGAAGCCCCCGCCGAAGGACCAGATTCCGCGGCTCGACGCCATCCTCACCTGCACGCTGTTCACCCCGGCCCGCCGTACCCGGTTCCAGGACCTCGGCCCGCCGATCGTCGAGGGCCGCAATCGGGCCTGGTTCCGGTTCCAGAACCGTCGGCTCGACGCGCCCGACCGGCACCCTGAGAGCGAGCGGACCGGCTTCGGGTTCCGTCCCGACGCCCCCGCGGACCCCGCAGCGCTGGACCGCCTGTCCTACGCGGCGCGTGCGACCTCCTCCTTCCCTGGCGCCTTCGAACCGGCGACCATCGGCTTCGCGGAGCAGAGCGCGGCTCCCGACGAGGGCGTCCGGCCGCCGTTGCCGCGCACCCACTACGGCTCCTACAGCGAGTCCCGGCTTCCGGGCGAGGACGGTCTCGACCGCGACTTCGTCATCGACGGTGGGGTGCTGGACAACATCCCGGTCGCCTGGGCGGTGCGCTCGATCGCTGCCGCACCGGCCCAGTGCGTCGTCGACCGGTGGTTGCTCTATCTGCAGCCCATCCCCTTCGCCCGGCCCGAGAAGCCGTCGGCGAAGCGACCCGGGATGCTGGACACGGTCGATCGGGCGAAAGAGCTGCAGGGCGGCACGGAGCGGCTGGCCGACGACCTCGACGCCCTCGAGCGGCTCAACGGGGACACCCGGGGTCGCCAGGGGCTCCAGCAGGTGCTCGAGTACGCCCTCGGCCAGGTGCCCTCCAGCGAGACACGTGCGGAGTTCATGCACGGTCTCTACGAACGCGCGCTGGCCTCGGCCGAGGCCTACCGCGACCGCGCCGGCGCGATGGAGGCCGCCCGCATCCGCGCGCTCTGGATCGATCCGCTGCCGGTGTTCGGCGCCGATCCGCTGAGCTTCGCCGACGTGACCCGCGACCCGCTGGACGCGGCGCAGGCGCCGCTGCTGGCGCAACTGCCGCGCGTGCAGCGGCACCTGGTCCTGGACGGGGTTCCCGCCCATGGCGTGCCCGTCGAGCAGCTGGCCGGACTGCTGCGCCGACTGCGGTCACCGCAGTCGCTGGCTCGCACGGTGTCGGTGCTGCTCGACGCCGCGCGCGCCCTGAAGGAAGCCGGGCTCGCGATCAAGGAATCGCTCTACGAGGTACGGGGGGACATCGAGTTCGCCATCGCGCATGCCGACCGCGCGCTGGCGGCGGCGCCGCGGGCGCGGCCGGTGACGACGGACGCGGAACTGGTCGACCTGGTCCGGGAGACGGTCTGGCCGCCCGGAGAGCCGGGCAAGGGATGGCCCGACCACGACGACCTGTGGCGCAGGCTGGTCGAGCAGGCCGGGGCACTCGCCGGAGCCGCGAAGGGCGTGGACGAGCGGGCCTTCCTCGGCTGCCTGGTCGGCGCCGCCGAGGACGAGGAGAACCCGGAGCGGGCCACCGAGGCCGTCCTGGCGGCGGTCGAGCTGCTGACCGGACCGCTGCGGTCCGACCCGCTCGCCGAGACCACCCCGGTGCGGTTCCACATGATCTCGGCCCGCAACCAGAGCCCGCGGGTGCTGGAGCTGCGGCCCACCCCCTCCCTGATGCGACGCCTGATGAACCGGGTCCTGCGCCCGGCGACGCCTGGTCCGGAGGACGACCCGCTGCCCGTCGGCGACAAGCTGGCCGGCAACCAGATCAGCAACTTCGGTGCGTTCCTGAGCGCCCGGTGGCGGCTCAACGACTGGACCTGGGGACGGCTGGACGCCGCCCGGTCACTGGTGGACGTGGCGACCGCGCCGCCAGCCGGAGCCGACCCGGATGACGCGGAGGAGGAGGAGGCGCGGCTGCTGGAGCGCCTGAAGCGGGCGTTCGAGTTCTCTCCGGACCAGGAGATCACGACACTCGATCAGGCCCGCGACGCCGTCGTGTGGCGGCTGCACGACCGCATCCTGCGGCACGAGCTGCCGGTACTCGACCTGCTCACCGACGGGCCGCCCACCACCTACCTCGACCCCGAGCCCCTCCAGCCGGACGTCGACCTGCGTCCGGGTGTCGCGCGCCTGCTCGCCGTGGGTGCGGAGAAACCCCAGGACCTGCTCCTGCGCCCGGGCACCGTCGGCCGGCTGCCGGATCTGCTCCGTCTGCTCGGGGTCGGCGGCTTCGCGCTCGGCGGTTCCTACGCCCAGCGCCTGGGCGGTCGGTTTCGCGGGCTGCTCTCCTTCTGACGGCGGCTGCCGACCCCGGCGCTGCTTGGACGGGCACTGCTGGACGGGGAGTGCTGGACGGGCACTACTGGACGGGCGCGTCCGGCGGCGGCAGCTGGTGGGTCAGCTGCTCGTCGACCGCGGCGACGCCCTCGACGGCCGTGAGCGAGTCACGGACCGCCGAGGACGCCGATCCGGTGATGACACCGAGCTCCTCGAGCACCTGCTCGACCTGCATCCCGTGGGCGCGCAGCCGCGCGACGACGCCCTCGATGGCGGGCAGGTGCCCGTCGTCGACTGTCACGCTCAGCTGCACCATGGCGCCGACGCTACGCGCGCGCGACGTTCACTGAGGTGCCATGCACAGTCCGCTCCCGACGTCGACCGACGGCTCGAGCAGCCGCTGGCTCTCCTGGCAGAGCGTCGCCCACAGCTCCAGACCGCGGCGTCCGGTGGCCTCGGCCCAGAGGGCGGCGATGCCCGCGACGTGCGGGGTGGCCATGCTCGTGCCACTGATGCTCCGATAGCGCGTGGGCATCGGCCACGAGGAGGTCACCTGGTAGCCCGGCCCGGCGATGTCCACCTGACCGCCCCGTGCGGGCAGGCTACGGGCGGAGAAGAACGCCATGCCCAGGTTCTGCTCGAGCGCTCCCACGGCCATGATCTCGGGGCTGTTCGCCGGGGCTCCCACGAACCCCACGTTCCCGGCGCGGCGATCGGCGTTGTTGCCGGCGGCCGCGATGATCAGCGACCCCCGCTGCAGCGCACGCCGGCCGGCCGCCGAGTACGGCGGGTGCGCCTGCATGACGTCGGCGCCCAGCGACATCGACAACACCGGGCAGCGGTTGACCACCGCCCAGTTGATCCCCGCCAGGATCTGCGCGTCGGTGCCGCTTCCCGCGTTGCTGAGCACCTTGCCGGCGAAGATGTCCGCCTCATAGGCGATGCCGTAGCGCGGGCCCGTGGACGGCGACCGGGGACCGCACGACGTGCCGATGCAGTGGGTGCCGTGACCGTGCCCGTCCTGGGGCGGCTCGCCGGCCACGAAGGACATCGGTGAGACGTGCCGGCCCTCGAAGTCGGGATGGGCCAGGTCGAAGCCGGTGTCGAGCACGGCCACCTTGACGCCGCGTCCTGATCGGGACGACGACATCGCCTGCGTGGCCTGGATGCCCCAGGTCGCCTGGGGCGTGTCCGCGAACAGCGCCGTGGCCGTGGACGCGCTCGAGGCACCGTCGTGCCCGTTGTGCCCGTTGGTGCGCAGCACCCGCTCGGCCAGGTCGGCGACGCCGTCCCGGTAGGCCTGGGTGTACTCCATCACGTCCTGGAGAACGTGGTGCACCAGTTCCGGGGACACCGACAGCACCGGCCGGCCCTGCGCGGCGGCGGTCTGCATGGCCCCCAGCTGCGCGGGCTCGGCGTCGACGACCGCCATGCCGAGCTCGGCGAAGAACACGGCCCCCGCGTCCTGGAGGGTCTCCGCCGAGACCGTTCCCTCCGCGAAGTCGCGAGAGTCCGCGACCGAGGAGATGCCGGCGCTGTCCCAGTCGACCGGGGCGTCGTCCCCGGTGTCGGCGAAGACGACGATCTGCCGTCCGGTGGTCTCCGGCTGGCGCAGTCCCCCGAACTGCCCGTCCCGGCCCGAGTCCGAGAATCGCGGATCGATCACAGTTCCCCCTCATCGACGCGGAGGACGAACGAGGTCGCGCTGTCTCCGCACCTTCCACCTGCCGGCACCGTGCTCGGCTCCGCAAGGGTCATCGGCCCCTCACCGGAGCACCAGGCACCCCCGCGCCCCCACGGCCGCCGCGGGCGTCCTCCGGCGTTCCGTCACCCACGGCTGACCTCCGGACGCGGTCAGCCGCCGTGCGGTGACGCCCCGGTGACTCCCGCGTGACGCCCGCGTGACGGCCGGCTCACCGCGGGCTCACGACCGGCTCACTGCTGCGGCACCGGCCGACTGGTGCGAGGGTCCTCCGGTGCCCTCGTGCCAGCTGCCGCCCGCTTCCCTGACCGGGCCGGCGGCCCGCCGTCCCTGGACCCGGTGGGCCACCGTCGGCGCCGGGGCGCACGTCTTCTACGAGCTCCTCGCCGGGGTCGGCATGCCGTTCACCGCCCGCCTGGGCCCGGGAGGAGGGACGGCGTTCTGGGCAGGCAGTGCCGCGACCGCCTACGTGCAGGCTGCCCGGCAGCGGGAGTCTCGCAATGCCCTGTTCGCCGGGCTGGACGGGCTGTACCTCTCGGCGGTGATCGCCCACTTCGCCGGTTGGCCCTGCACCAGGAAGGCCGGCCTCCTCCCCTGGCTGACCGAGTGCGAGGGGCTCAGCGGACCGGTCCTCGCGCCGTACAACGCGATCCTGCATGCCTCCGGGTTGACCGCGCTCGTCGCCCTCCTCACGGAGAACCGGGGTGCGCGGAAATGGGGTGCCGTCGTGCCGGTCGTCGTCGTCCCCTGGCTGCTGGTCGAGCAGCGCCGCGAGTTCGGTCGCCGGGTCACGCGGGCGACCCAGGATCCGGCTTGGTGGAACCGCAGGCTCCGGCGGTGAGCCCGCCATCACAATCATTGGTGCCCCAATAGTTGGTAGGCTCCCTATATGACCACCGCCCCGCCGCAGCACCTCGACGAGGACGCCCTGGCCCTCGAACGGCAGGTGTGTTTCGCGTTGTCGGTGGCGGCACGCAACGTGGTTGCGGTCTACCGGCCCTTCCTCGAGCCGATGGGCCTCACCCACCCCCAGTACCTCGTGATGCTCGCGCTCTGGCAGCGCGGGCAGCTCTCCGTGAAAGACCTCAGCGGCCTCCTGCAGCTCGACCCGGGCACCCTGTCGCCCCTGGTGAAGCGGCTGGAGGTGGCGGGCCTCGTGCGCCGGGACCGGGATCCGCGCGACGAGCGCGCCCTGGCAATCGGCCTGACCGAGCAGGGGCGTGCGCTCCGCGAACGGGCCGAGCAGATCCCGCCGGGCATCGTCGCGCGGCTGGATATGGGGACCGCGGAACTGACCGCCCTTCGGGAGGCGCTGACCCGCGTGATCGGCGCGTCCCAGCGCGCGCTCGAGCGGCCCGCGAAGGCACCGACCGCGACGGGGGCGACGGCGTGACGGCCGGCTCGGACGGCAAGCCGTCCCCCGAACCGCTCCGCCGGCCCGGTCCCTTCCACTGGCTCTGGTACGCCCTGGGCGGTGGGCTGCCGGCCCGCAACCGGACGTGGGTGCTGTACGACACCACTACCCGCACCTGGGTGCTGCGCCACCTGGTGCGCTCGGCCGTGCAGCTGGCGATCCCGATCGGCCTGGTTCTCCTCCTGGTGCCCGGCGAGTTCTGGATCCGGGGCATGGCGGCGCTGGGCGGGATCCTGCTGGCACTGTTCTTCTCGGTCGCGTACATGGTGGAGACGACGGAGAACCGGGTGAAGCGGGCCGGTTACCCGGCGGGGACGGCGGAGGCGACCCGCGACCGGGAGTCCCGCAAGCGCGACGTCCTCGACAGCCAGCGGCGTCGGGCCGCCGCCGCGCGCCGGGCCGACCGGTACCGGTCGCGACAGGGCCGCTAGACCTCGAGGCGTGACCGCCGCCTGCCCGGGGCATGTCGGAACGGTCCGCGTGAGCGAGGCGGACGCCGCGGTTCCCGGCGACACGCACGGGGGGCCACCGATCGTCGTCCGGCACCCTCGCGGGGGCTGAACACGCGGTGGACGTGCGTCTTCGGCGTGCCCTCGCGGATGGCCGGCGTCCGCGGGCGGATGGCCGCTCCAGGCGGCGTCCCCCGGCGGCTGCGGACCGGGACATCCGCGAGTGCCGTTCCGCTGGCTCATCTCCGGTCCGCCACCTGCTGCGCGGCCGTGGGGGCGCGGCGGCGGGACCCCCGAGCGACCTGCACCGGCGGTCGGCGGAACACGATCGAGCCGAATGCATCCGGAGCGCCACGGTGCCCGTCGTACAGCCCTGCGCGGCCCGTCATCGGCCGCGCCGTAGCGTGAGGGCATGAGCCACGCACACCCCGAACTTCGGACCCCTCCGGCATTGGCCCGGGACGGTCTGCGGGTGGTCGCCCTCGGCGGCCTCGGCGAGATCGGCCGGAACATGACGGTGTTCGAGCACGCCGGCAAGCTGCTGATCGTCGACTGCGGCGTGCTGTTCCCCGAGGAGCACCAACCCGGCATCGACGTGATCCTCCCCGACTTCACCTCCATCCGGGAGCGCCTGGACGACGTCGTGGCGATCGTGCTGACCCACGGCCACGAGGACCACATCGGCGGGGTGCCCTACCTGCTGCGCGAGCGCAGGGACATCCCGCTGGTCGGCTCGAAGCTGACCTTGGCGTTCATCGACGCCAAGCTGAAGGAGCACCGGATCAAGCCGGTCACCCGCCAGGTGGCCGAGGGGGACGAGCTGAGCTTCGGGCCCTTCGGTCTCGAGTTCCTCGCCGTCAACCACTCCATCCCCGATGCGCTCGCCGTCGCCATCCGGACCGCCGCCGGGTTGGTGCTGCACACCGGCGACTTCACGATGGACCAGTTCCCCCTCGACCGGCGGATCACCGACCTGCGCGGCTTCGCCCGGCTCGGCGAGGAGGGCGTCGACCTCTTCCTGACCGACTCGACCAACGCCGAGGTGCCGGGCTT
>JAOPWJ010000243.1 GCA_025965715.1 Blastococcus sp.
GGGGCCTCAACGCCGCCACCGGCGAGTACGTGGACCTGATCGCGGCCGGCATCATCGACCCGGCCAAGGTCACCCGCTCGGCCCTGCAGAACGCCGCCTCCATCGCGGCGCTCTTCCTCACCACCGAGGCCGTCATCGCGGACAAGCCGGAGAAGAACGCTCCGGCCATGGCCGGCGGTGGCGACGGCGGCATGGGCGGCATGGACTTCTGAGACACACCCCGTCCTACTCACCCCTGGTCGGCTCGGGGTGAGCCTCTGGACGGGGGCGTTCCAGTCCGTTCCCTGCGGGGGCGGTCCGCTTCGGCGGGCCGCCCCCGTCGGCGTTCCGGTCGGCCGCTACGCCGTGATGGCGGCGATGCGCGTCGTGGTTCCAATGGCGACCAGCTTGTCGACGGCCAGCCGCGCGGCCCACTGCGCGGTCGGCATGCCGGGCACGGTCCAGGGGCGCGGTGGCGGTCCTACCGACGGACCAGCGGATGCCGGAGCTACCTGAGGGCGTGGCACCCACACCCCGACCGCCACGGGGGCCTGCTCCCACTCGGTGAACCGAAGGTCGCCCCCCTCGATCCAGTCGTCGAGGGAGGCCCCCGTTGTGCGGCAGATCGACGGCGGGGTAGACCCTGCTCACTCAGGGGAGAAGACGCAGAACTCGTTGCCCTCCGGGTCGGCGAGCACGTCCCACTCGATCGCCCCGTCGGGCTCGGTGTCGGCGTCCCGAAGGCGGATCAGCGTCGCCCCCGCCGCCAGCAGGGCGTGGGTGTCCCCGAGGACGTCGAGGTGCATCCGGTTCTTCACGGTCTTCGGCTCGGGCACCGGCACGATCCAGAGCAGCGGACCAGCGCCCTCCCGGTCGACGATGGGTACCGGCCAGTCGACCGGCCGCGTCCAGCCCTCTTCCGGCAGCGCCACCTCGTCGCGCCGCACGTAGCCCATCGCGGCGCACCACCAGTCGGCGAGCCTCTGGTGGTCGCGGGCGTCGAGGCAGAGATCCTTGAAACGTGCGGGTGAGGTCACCCGAGCAGCTGACCACGCCGAGCGCCCCCGCCGCATCCGGGCAACGATCATGGACGTGACCGTGATCATCGGGACCTCGGGCTGGCAGTACCGCGACTGGCGCGGGCGCTTCTACCCGGCCAAGCTCCCCCAGCGGCTGTGGCTGGAGCACTACGCCCAGTTCTTCGCCACGGTCGAGAGCAACAACGCCTTCTACCGGCTGCCCGAGCACGCCACGTTCGTCGCCTGGCGTGAGCGCACCCCGGCCGACTTCCGCTGGGCGGTCAAGGCCAGCCGCTTCCTCACCCACATCAAGCGACTGCGGGAACCGGAGGAACCGGTCGCCCGCCTGATGTCGCGGGCGGAAGGCCTGCAGCACCGGCTGGACACCATCCTGCTCCAGCTGCCGCCGACGCTGCAGGCCGACACCGAGCTGCTCCGCGAGTGCCTGGCGCAGTTCCCGGCCGGTACCCGGGTCGCGGTCGAACCGCGGCACGTGAGCTGGTGGACCGACGAGATCCGGGCACTGCTGGAGCGGTATGGCGCCGCGCTGTGCTGGGCGGACCGGGACGAGGAGGCGGTCGCGCCGCTCTGGCGCACCACCGACTGGGCGTACCTGCGCTTCCACCGGGGGCTGGAGAACTGGCGGTACCGGCCGGAGACGCTGCAGCTGTGGGCCGACCGGCTGGCCGCCACCTGGTCCTCGGAGGACGACGTGCTCGTCTACTTCAACAACGACCCCGGCGGCGCGGCGACCATCGACGCGTCGCTCTTCGCCGACGCCGTTCGCCGGGCCGGGGGGCTGGCGACCCGCGTGCCGACGCCCGACCAGGCCGTCGGGCGGGCTTGGGCGGAGGGTCAGAAGACGCCGGGTCTGGCCCCACTCGGCTGAGCAGCGCCCGAACCGCGGCCAGTCGCGGTCCCGCCCGTGGCGCCCCGGGCGGCGGAACAGACGCGGGGCCGCTCCTCAGGGGCCGGCGGAGGACATGCCGTCAGGGTCCTCGGCGTGACGGACGCCCAGCTGTTCGGCCGCCTCGCCGAGCAGCGCCTGGACGGCGAGGGTGTCGGCGAGCGGCATGACGGCGCTCTCGGGACGGCCGGCCCGAACGCACGCGGTGACCTCGGCCAGCTCGTGGGCGTAGCCCGCGCCGGTCGGCCGCCGGGTGATCGTCTCCGGTTCCGCGCCGGCCCGGTGCAGCACGATCGTCCCGGGATGGTGGAAACGCGGGAGGACGTCGATCCAGCCCGCGGTCCCGAACACCCGGGCCTGACCGGGCAGCGCGTTGCGCAGGGACGTGGTGAGCGTCGCGGAGCGGCCGTCGCCGTAGTCGAGGAGCAGCGCCGCCTCGGCGTCGACGCCGGAAGGGAACCGCGAGCCGGCGGCGACCACGCGCTGCGGCGTCCCGAGCAGCATCTGGGCGAACGAGACGACGTAGACGCCGAGGTCCAGCAGGGCGCCGCCCCCGAGGGCGAGGTCGAACAGCCGGTCGGCGGGGTCGTACTCGCGCGCCACGCCCAGGTCGGCCTGCACCGACCGGATCTCGCCGATCGCGCCGTCCTCGATCAGCTCCCGCATGGCGACGACGGCCGGCTGGAAGCGCGTCCACATCGCCTCCATGACGAACACGCCTGTCTCCCGCGCCAGGTCGACGACCTCGATCGCCCCCGGTGTGGTGGCGGTGAACGCCTTCTCGACGAGCAGCGCCTTGCCCGCCCGGAGACCGGCCAGCGCGATCGCGGAGTGCTGCGGGTGCGGCGTGGCGACGTACAGGACGTCGACCTCCTGATCGGCCATGATCTCCGCGTACGAGCCGTAGGCGCGATCGATCCCGTGCCGGTCGGCGAAGTCGTCCGCGCGGGCCTGCGACCGCGACGCGACGGCGACTGCGCGGGCCCCCTCGACGACGGCGAAGTCCTCGACCACCTTCTCCGCGATGCGGCCCGGCCCGACGACGCCCCAGCGGATCTCAGCACTCACCCCGGGCAGGCTACGGGCCGTTGGTCGGGCCGTTGACGAGACCGGTGGAATAGGCCCCGCCGGCGACATCGGAGAAGGCGAGCAGTGTGACGACGGCGGCCACGTCGAGCGCGAGGACGGCGACCAAGGGGAGGACCACCCGGAGGACAGTCCTGTTCGCCGCCGTCGCGCTGCGGAAGGCCGAGGCTCGTCAGCGGCCGGCCGGGCAGCCAGACTGGGCGGCGTGGCCCTGCTCATCGACAGCCCCGTGTGGCCGTGGCGGGGCCGGCACTGGTCCCACCTGGTCAGCGACGTCTCCTACGACGAGCTGCACGCGTTCGTCCAGGGCGAGCTCGGCATCCCGCGCCGCGCATTCCAGGGCGACCACTACGACGTCCCCGAGGAGCTCTACGACGTCGCCCTCGCGGCCGGTGCGCAGCCGGTCGGTGGGCGGGAGCTGCTCAGCCGGCTGATGGCGGCGGGGCTGCGCCGGAAGAAGGTCCGACCGCCCCTGGAGCAGCCCGGCGCCTGAGGAGCATCAGCTCCGTGGCGAGGTTGGCGCGGGCCGGCGCCGTCCACTGCCGCGCAGCCTCCGGCGTCCGGTAGAGCGCCGCTTGCGCGAGCAGCGACTCGAGGACCGCGATCCGCCCGCGGGTGAACTCCTCGTCGGAGAGGTGCCCGTACTCCGCGCGCACCGCCGACGCGTAGGCGATGTAGGCCTCCGGCGGACCGGCCAGGACGGCGAGGTCCGCGTCGCACAGGACGGCCCCGTTCCGGTCGTCGGCGCTGGGGTCATGGCCGGCGGTCAGCAGCACCAGGCGCTCCACCTCCGCAATGCGTTCGCCCGGTACCAGGCCGCGCAGCCCGGCACGGGCCCGCTCGGCGCTGACCCGCTCGTTGTCGCCGCGGGTCGGCTCGTAGACGACGTCGTGATACCAGGCAGCCAGCCGGACGGCTGCCGGGTCGGTCGCGGTGCCGTCCAGCTGCGACACCAGCCCGAGGACGGCGGCCAGGTGGGCGAGGTCGTGGTACCGGCGGTGCGGCTGGCTCCAGGCGTCCATGACCGCCGCCCACTCCGTGCGAGAGGTGGGGGAGTCCCCGACCAGCTCCGCCCACACCTCGAAGCCGACCAGGCTCGCCGGCGGGCCGCTCATCGGACGCCGCACGCGCGCAGCGCCAGAAGTGCGAACGCCCGGGCCGCGGTGACCACCTCGGCGACCGGCACGCGCTCGCGCGGACCGTGTGCGAGATTCAGGTCGCCGGGCCCGTAGTGCAGGGTCGGCACGCCGGCGGCCGCGTACAGCCGCAGGTCGCTTCCGGCCGCGATCGCCCGTTCCTCGGGTGCGCCCCCGCCCGCGTCCGCCACGGCCGCCCGCATCATGGGCAGGAGCCGGTGCCCCGCGGGCAGCTCGCCGCTGGCGAAGGCGCCGCCGGTCCAGCTGAGGCGCACCGGGTGGTCGGCCAGCCACGGGTGCTGTGCGCAGATCGCGGCCAGGCGGGTCGCGAACGCATCCTGTGCAGCGGCGACCGGTTCGCCCAGCCGCACGCCGTAGCGGCCCTCGGCGACCAGCCGGTCGGGCACCGAACTGGCCCAGTCACCGGCCTGGAGCCGGCCGATGGACAGCCCGTACGGGTAGGGCATGCCGCCGAAGCGCGGATCGGCGTCCCGTTGACGCTCCGCCTCGAACTCCCGTAACCCGGCGTGCACGGCGGCGAAGAGCTCGACCGCGCTCACGCCCTGGTCGCGCATCGCCGCGTGCGCGGCCGCCCCGGTCACCTCCAGCCGGAAGGTCAGCGCTCCGGCGTTCGCGGTGACGACCGCCTGCGCGGTCGGTTCGGGGATGACACACAGGTCTCCGACGTGCCCGCGGCGCAGCGTGGCCCACGCTCCCAGTCCGCCGTCCTCCTCGCCGACGACGCCGTGGATGGCGAGCGGCCGGACCAGCCGGATGCCCGCCGTCCGCACGGCCGCCAGGGCCGCGAGCGCGGCGACCACGCCGGCCTTCATGTCGCACGCGCCCCGGCCGTGAACGGCACCACCGGCGACCCGCGGCAGGAACGGGTCACCCGGCCAGAGGCTGAGGTCGCCGGGCGGAACGACGTCGGTGTGGCCGGAGACCACCAGCGCCGGAACGCCGTCCTCCGCCCCGGTGGCCGTGCCGACCACGCCCCAGGCCTCGGTGCGGGAAACCTCCTGGCCGGGTGCGTCGGGTGCCGAAGCCGCCTCCTCCAGGTCGATGGGCCACACGTCGACCGCGCAGTCGAGCTCCTCGAGCCAGGCGGCGAGCAGGTGCTGCACCTCGCTCTCGGCCGGCGTCCCGCCGACCGACGGGACGGCGACCAGCCGGCACAGCCGGTCGACCGTCCACCCCACGTCGACGGCGTCCAGGACCCGGGCCTCCGGGCCGGTCAGCGCGGCCATGGGCGGAGTCTGGCACGCGTCATCCGCCCTCTCCGAGGATCGGGGCGCTAGCTTGGCGGCCGTGACCCGACCCCCGCCCCCGCCGGGCTGGTACCCCGATCCCGCCGGTAGCGGTGGCACCCGCTGGTGGGACGGGCAGGGCTGGAGCGACCACGTCCAGCAGGCCGCCGCCACACCGCCGCCGCCTCCCCCGCCGACCAGACCGCCGCCACCGCCGGCTCCGGGAGTGCCGTCGTCCGTCGCGCCGCAGGTGAGGGGTCGCGGGCCGTCCCTCTACGAGCAGCCGGTGCTCCTGGTCTCCCAGAAGACGAAACTGATCGAGCTGACCAACGAGTACGCGGTGATGGACGGTCAGGGCCAGCAGATCGGTGCGGTCGTCGAGGTCGGGCAGAGCACCGTGAAGAAGGCGGTGCGTCTCCTCTCCAACTTCGACCAGTTCCTCACGCACCGGCTCGAGGTGCGCGACGCGACGGGGCCGGTCCTCCTCCTCACCCGCCCGGCCAAGATCGTCAAGTCGCGCGTCGTGGTGACGCGGCCCGACGGGGCGCCGATCGGCGAGATCGTGCAGGCCAACGTCTTCGGCAGGATCCGGTTCGACCTGGTGGCCGGCGGTCAGCTCGTCGGCGCCATCCAGGCCGAGAACTGGCGGGCCTGGGACTTCGCCGTCACCGACGCGGCGGGCACGGAGGTCGCCCGGATCACGAAGAAGTGGGAGGGGCTGGCGCGCACGCTGTTCACCACGGCCGACCGGTACGTCGTCCTCGTGCACTTCCGGCTGCCGGAGCCACTGGCGAGCATGGTGATCGCCTCGGCGCTGACCGTGGACACCGCACTGAAGCAGGACGACCGCGGCTTCAATTGACATCGACCCCCCGCGCGCGACACGCGGCCACCGGAACCCTCCGCGCGCCGCTCGGCACGACATGAGCGGCTGTCCGCGAGTAGCCTGGGAGCGTCCGGGCCGGGTGCATCGTGCCCCCGGGTGCCATTTGGTTACCGCCTTCACGGAATACCGCCCCGACCTCGGTCGGGGGCTGGAGCCGCGTTGCGCATTCCGCCGCGAGGCGGCCGTCATCCGGTCCGGACCCGAACGTGCACAGCCCCCGTCCCGAGGGACGGGGGCTGTCGCGTCGGTGCGGGACGCCGGAGATCAGTAGGTCTCGTCGGTGGTGGTGCGCTGCACGGGGCCACCTGACGCCGGTGCCGCGTAGCCGTCCGTCCGCGTGACCCGGCGACGCTGGCGGGGTCCCCAGACGGCGACCTCCAGCACGAGGCCGAGGGCACCGACGATCATCAGGATCCACCCGACCACCTGCAGGTCGACGCCGCTGACGTCGACGCGGAGGGCGAAGGTGAGGATCGCACCGAGGGCGAGCAGGACGATCGCTGTTCCGAGCCGCATGGGAACTCCATTCCTCGCGGTCGCTCGCGTGGAGTCGTGCTCCGCGCACACCGACCGACGGCGGTCGCCGCGGCCGTGGCGTGCCCGCCGGCGGGCCCCTCATGCCAGGAGACGCACGAGATCATCCGATCGAGTGACCCTGCTCACGCCGTCTCGCAGGCGCCGGGAGCGACGCCTCGCAGGACTGCCTGACTGCCCGATGCCGGCCTCGCGCGGAGGTCGCCGACCGCCAAGAGGTGGCGCCAGCCTCCGGCCGCGGAACGCGTACCCGCCGCGACCTGGTCGCCACCGTGGTCGGGCTCGCGCCCGCCGAGGTCGACGAGGCGCTGGCTGCGGTCGTGCGCTCGCACCTCGTCTCCGACGACGCGATACCGGTTCCGGCACCCCCTACCTCCGGACGCGCTCCCGTGCGCCTGCTGCCCGGCTGACACCAGCGCCTCCTCGGCGCCTCAGAGCATCGTGCGGAGGCGCTCCCGGCGGGCGCGGAGGATGTCGACCGATGCCGACGCCGACGGCGGTCCGGGCACCGACTGGCGCAGCTGCGTGTGCACGACGGCCTGCGGCGACGAGGTCTTCGCCGCCACCCGGTTGACCAGCCGGTTGATCTCCCGGCGCAGCTCGGCGGCATCGCGCCAGGAGCGGCCGGCGTCGTCCTCGTCCGGGTGATCCTCGACGACCATGAAGTCGTCGCCGTCCATCCGGTGGCTGCGCGCGATGCGAACCCGCAGTTCGTCGTCCCGCTTGGACAGCAGCTCGGCGGTCTGTGCCGGGGTGAGCAGGCCCGGGATGCCCAGGAACTCCTCGGCCTCGGCGTCCACGGCGACCGGGCTCGAGCCCTCGCCCGTGTGTGCCGTTCCGCTGTGCAGCAGGTGCGCGAACCGCGCGTCGGCCTCCAGCGCCTCCCACTGCGGCACCCCGTCGGGGTCCTTCTCCTTGGGTGGCAGCGGCTCCAGGTCCAGCTCGTCCCCGACGACCGTCTTCGGCGGCGGCATGACGTGGTTGCGCTCCTCCTCCATCGACGCGGCCAGTGTGAGCAACGGCCGCACCGCGGGGAGGAAGACGGTTGCCGACTCGTGCGTCGCGCGGGCGCGGACCACGCGGCCGACGGCCTGCGCGAAGAACAGCGGCGTCCGGTAGGAGGTCATCCACGCGAGGACGGCGGCCCGCGGCACGTCGACGCCCTCGGAGATCATCCGCACGCAGACGGCGATCCGCGCCGAGCCGGTGGCGAAGCGCTCGATCTTCTTCGACGCCTTCGGGTCGTCGGACAGGATCAGCTCCGGCGTCTTGCCGGTCACCCGGCGGACGATCTTGGCGTAGGCGCGGGCGTCGTCCTGGTCGCTGGCGAGGATCAGCCCGGCGGCGTCGGGCATGCCCGTCTCCCGCAGGTGGGTGATCCGGTCGTCCATAGCGGCGATGACGTGCGGCACCCACTGGCCCTTCGGGTCCAGCGCGGTCCGCCAGGCCTGCATCTCCACCGAGCGCGTGCCCGCCTCGGACAGCGAGGCGGCGACCACCTCGCCGGCGGAGTTCCGCCAGCGCGAGGTGCCGGTGTAGGCGGCGAAGACGACCGGGCGCACGACGTTGTCGGCCAGCGCCTCCTTGTAGCCGTAGGTGTAGTCGGCGCGGCTGACCAGCCCGATGCCGCCCGTGCCGTCGTCGCCCTCGAAGCTGTCCTCCTCGTAGCGCACGAAGGGGATGCGCTCGTCGGGCTTTGTGCGGAACGGCGTTCCGGTCAGGCAGAGCCGACGGGCGGCGAAGCCGAAGGCCTCCTCGGACGCCTCACCCCAGGACAACCCGTCACCCGCGTGGTGCACCTCGTCGAGGATCACCAGCGTCTTGACCGCGGTCGCGCGGGCGGCGTGCAGCATCGGCTTGCCCGCCACCTGGGCGTAGGTGGTGACGTAGCCCTGGGTGCCGGCGCGGACCGGTCCCACGGCGTTGGTCAGGCCCGGGTCGAGGACGATGCCCGCCGCGTCCGCCGCGTCGGCCCATTGCAGGCGCAGGTGATCGGTGGGGCAGACCACCACGACGCGGGCGACCTCGCGCCGGGACAGCAGCCGGGCGGCGAGCGTCAGCGCGAACGTCGTCTTCCCCGCGCCGGGGGTCGCGGTGACGAGGAAGTCCTTCGGGGACTGCTTTTCGTACTGCCCCAGAGCGGCTTGCTGCCAGGCTCTGAGCGGCCGGCTCGACGTCTGCGGGCTCCGGGCCTCCGCTCGTGCTGCACTCCCCATATCGGGACCCATTCTGGTGTCCGCGAGAGCAACACGCCCAACCGGCCGCCTCCCGCGCGCCTCGTCCCGAGCGACGTATGGACGCGGCTCATGACGCTGTGAGCAGGGGTTTTACGTGTCAAGAGCCGGTCCTGTGGGGATCATCATGTTCGTGTCGGACCGGCACGTCACGCCCCGCCGGTCCCGGAGTCCCCAACCGCCCCGGCGCACCCGACGGACCCGTCGCGGCACGCTCAAGGACTCCCCGTGTGCGGCTCGTTCCGGTGGTGGTCGTCATCCGGGCCGAGGCCGTCGTGGGCTGGCTCGTGCTCACCGGGAACGCCGATCCCGCTTGAGCGGAGTGGATTCGTGCCGGTCACCCGCACGAATCCACTCCGCACGAGCCCTTCAGTCGGCGGGCTCGTCCACCCAGTCGGGGCCGTTGACCTAGCCCGGACCGGCCAGATCGTCGGCGTCGACGATCGTGTACGCGTAACCCTGCTCGGCGAGGAAACGCTGCCGGTGGGCGGCGTACTCGCTGTCGAGGGTGTCGCGGCTGACGACGCTGTAGAAGTGCGCCTGGCGACCGTCGGCCTTCGGACGCAGCAGCCGGCCCAGCCGCTGGGCCTCCTCCTGGCGCGACCCGAACGTGCCCGACACCTGGACGGCGACAGCCGCCTCGGGCAGGTCGATGGAGAAGTTGGCGACCTTGG
>JAOPWJ010000009.1 GCA_025965715.1 Blastococcus sp.
CCTGCTCCATCGCCCCGAAGAGGGTCGCGACCAGCCCGGGCGCACGCCGGGCGCAGGCACGCGCGGAGATCGCGGCGACCGGGTTGCGCTTGTGCGGCATGGCCGACGACCCGCCGCCGTCCCCGCCTTCGCTCACCTCGGCCACCTCGGTCTGGGCCAGCAGCACGACGTCGACCGCGACGCTCGCCACCACCCCGGCGGCCGCTCCGAGCGCGCCGGCCAGGTCCGCGATCGGCAGGCGCACGGTGTGCCAGGGCGCGGCCGTATCCGCCAGGTCCAGTTCCGCGGCCAGCGCCGTGCGCAGGGCGACGCCCGACCCGCTGCTGGCGGCCAGCGTTCCGGCCGCGCCGCCGTACTGGACGGGCAGGCCGGCGACGACCTCGGCCAGCCGGAGGCGGGCGCCCTCCAGGCCGGCCAGCCATCCGGCGGCCTTCAGCCCGAACGTCGTCGGCAGGGCCTGCTGCATCAGGGTGCGTCCCATGACGACGTCGTCCCGGTGCGTGCGGGCCAGGCGGGCCGCAGCCTCCGCGGCCGCGGCCAGGTCGGCGTCGATCGAGCCGATGGCGGTGCGGGCCAGCAGGACCAGCGCGGTGTCCAGGACGTCCTGGCTGGTGGCGCCCACGTGCACGGCGACGGCGTCGCGCTCCCCCACCGCGTCCTGCAGCACCCGAACCAGCGGCGGCACCGGATTACCGGCGTCGGCAGCCTTCGCGACGACGGTCGCGAGGTCGAGTCCGGCCGGCTCGGCGCAGGCCGCGGTCACGGCGTCGGCGGCCGTGGCCGGGACCAGCCCGAGGCCGGCGGCGGACCGTGCGAGCGCGGCCTCGACCTCCAGGAGCGCCCGGAACCAGGCGTCGTCGGAGACCGCGGCCGCCGCTCCGCCGCGGGCGAAGGTGCCGTCGAAGAGTCTGCTCACGCGGGAGCCCGGAACGTCCGCAGGGAGATCACCGGGCGTTCATACCGCGAAGAACACCGTCTCGCGCTCACCCTGCAGCCGGATGTCGAGGGTGTAGCCGTCCTCGCCGGGGGTGGCGAGCAGGGTCTGCCGGGCCGCGTCGTCGGGCAGCGACCGAAGGACGACGTCCTCGGCGTTGGCCTCGGCCTCGTCGGCGAAGTAGATCCGGGTGACGACTCGGTCGAGCAGGCCCCGGGCGAACACCGAGACGTCGACGTGCGGCGACTGCAGGCCGCCGTGGCCGTCGGGCACCCGGCCGGGCTTGAGGGTGAAGATGCCGAACTCACCGGTGCTCGTCTGCGCACGCGCGTAGCCACGGAAACCCGGGTAGGACGACGCCCCGCGGGGGTCCTCCGGCGACGGGAAGCCGCCCTCCGGATCGGCCTGCCAGGTCTCGACCATGGCGTCGGGAACCACCTCGCCGGCCCCGTCGAACACCCGCCCGCGGATCCAGAACCCGCCTTCGGCGCCCTCCTCCGCGGCCCAGGTGCCGTCCGGCCAGGTCAGGCCGATGGCGAGGTAGGGCCCGACCGTGGCGCTCGGCGTCAGGCCCAGCTGGAGAGGTCCGGTCAGCCAGCCCGTACCGCGCTGCCCCGAGCGCGGCTGGTACGGCTCGGTGACGTCCGGGACGTCCAGCGGGTTCACGCTCATCACGCCACGTCTCCGTCGTCCTCGGTCTCGAACGGGGTCTGGTCCCTGCCGCGCAGCACGATGTTCCACTCGAAGGCCAGCGCCCAGTTGTCCTGGGTGCGCTCGAGGTCGTAGCGGCTGATCGCCCGGTGCCGCGCCGCCGCCGGGATGGCGTTGAAGATCGGGTCCTGACCGAACAGCGGGTCGTCCGGAAAGTACATCTGGGTGACCAGTCGCTGGGGAAATGCCCGGCCGAACAGGCTGAAGTGGATGTGCGCGGGGCGCCAGGCGTTGTGGTGATTGCCCCAGGGGTAGGCGCCCGGCTTGATGGTCATGAACTCGTAGCGGCCAAGGCTGTCGGTGACCACGCGGCCGAGCCCGTCGAAGTGCGGGTCCAGCGGTGCCGGGAAGGTGTCGACGACGTGCCGGTACCGGCCGGACGCGTTCGCCTGCCACACCTCCACGAGCGCGTCGGGCACCGGCCGGCCGGAGCTGTCGAGCACCCGCCCGTAGACGAGGATCCGCTGGCCCACCGCCTCGCCGCCGTTGCGCAGGGTCAGGTCGGCGTCCCCCGGCCTGATGCGGTCCTCGCCGAGCACCGGGCCGGTGATCTCGGTCAGGCGCTGCGGCAGGTCGACCGGGGTACGCAGCGGCGCGCGCAGCGCGGTGCTTCGGTAACCCGCGGAGCCGATGGGGGTGCGCGTGGCGGGGTCCTCGCGCTGGTACCCCGGCAGGTGCAGTCCGCTGGATGTGGTCCCGGTCATGTCCGGACGGTACGGCGGACTGGTTACCCTCCCAAGCCGAGACTTCCACTGGACGGGAGACGCTGCATGGCCGGACGGAGCGGGACACCGGGTCGCTCGGTGACCTCACGCGCCCTCGCCGTCCTGGATGCCTTCGACGCGTCGGCACCGAAGCTCTCGCTCTCCGAGGTCGCCGAGCGATCGGGGACGCCGCTGACGACGGCTCACCGACTGCTCGGCGAGCTGACGCAGTGGGGTGCCTTGGCGCGCCGCCCGGACGGCCGCTACGAGATCGGCCGCAAGCTCTGGGACCTCGGCCTCCTGGCCCCGGTGCAGCTGGAGCTTCGGCAGGTGGCTGCCCCGTTCCTCCTGGACGTGCACACCACCATCCGGGACACGGTGCACCTTGCGGTCCGCGACGGCCTCAGCGCCCTCTACGTCGAACGGATCTCCGGTCGCGAGTCCGTGCCCGTGCTCAGCTCGGTGGGCAGTCGCCTCCCCCTCCATGCGACGGGCGTCGGCAAGGTGCTGCTGGCCGCGGCACCCCCAGAGGTCGAGCAGGAGGTGCTGCGCTCGCTCACCCGGATCACCCGGAACACCGTCGTGGACCCCGGCCGGCTGGGGCGCGAGCTGGCCGAGGTGCGCCGGCGCCGCTACGCCCGCACGTCGGAGGAGATGTCCGCGGGCGCGGCCTCGCTGGCCGTGCCGGTGCAGGTCGAGCGCGCCCGCGGGCCGGTCGTGGTGGCCGCGCTGGGCATCGTCGTCCCCCCGCACCGCCGCGACCTGCCGCGCCTGGTGCCCGTCCTGGAGGTGGCCGCGCGGGGCATCGGCCGAGAGCTGGCCCGCACCCGCGACTTCCACTGACCGGAAGCGCCAACTTCCGCGCGACCCGCGCCACGGCGACACTCGCCGCATGCGCACCCAGGTGGGGATCATCGGGGCCGGCCCGGCCGGCCTGCTGCTGTCACGGCTGCTGACCCTCCAGGGCATCGACTCCGTCGTCCTGGAGAACCGCTCCCGGGACTACGTCGAGGCCCGCATCCGGGCCGGCATCCTCGAGCAGCACACCGTGGACACGCTCGTCTCAGCCGGCGTCGGCGACCGGCTCCGGCGGGAGGGGCTGGAGCACTCCGGCATCCACCTGCAGTACCCGGGCACCCGGCACACCCTGCACTTCCCGGAGCTGTGCGGCCGCACCGTGTGGGTCTACGGCCAGACCGAGGTCACCAAGGACCTGATCAGAACGCAGCTGGACGGCGGCCCGCCGCTGCTGTTCGACGTCTCCGACGTCACGCCCGAGGACGTCGACACCGACTCTCCCCGCATCCGCTTCACCGACTCCGCCGGCGTCGCGCGGGTGGTCGAGTGCGACGTCATCGCGGGTACCGACGGTTTCCACGGCGTCTCGCGGCCCGTCGTCCAGGCGGCCGGGGGTCGCGTCTGGGAGCGCACCTACCCCTACGCGTGGTTGGGCGTGCTGGCCGACGTCGCGCCGTCCACCGACGAGCTCATCTACGCATGGCACCCCGACGGCTTCGCACTGCACTCGATGCGCTCGCCGTCGGTCTCGCGGCTCTACCTACAGGTCGACCCGGCCGAGAAGATCGAGGACTGGTCCGACGAGCGGATCTGGGAGGGGCTGGCCACGAGGTTCGCCCTCGACGGCTGGACGCTGGAGACCGGGCCGATCACCGAGAAGTCGGTGCTGCCGATGCGCTCGTTCGTCAGCGCCCCGATGCGGCGCGGGCGGCTGTTCCTCGCCGGGGACGCCGCGCACATCGTGCCGCCGACCGGCGCGAAGGGGCTCAACCTCGCGGTCGCCGACGTCACGCTGCTGGCCTCGGCGCTGGTCCGGCTGCTCACCGAGAAGCAGACCGACCTGGTGGACGGCTACTCCGACCGGGCGCTGGCCCGGGTCTGGCGATGCACCCACTTCTCGTGGTGGATGACCTCGATGCTGCACGCCTCCGGTGACGATTTCGACGCCGAGCTGCAGCTCTCGCAGTTGCGGCGGGTGTGCTCGTCGGAGGCAGCCGCCCGCGAGCTGGCGGAGAACTACACCGGCCTCCCGCTCGAGCTCTGATCACCGCTAGAGCGGCGAGTTCGCCGATCTCGCACGGTTGCGGGCCCCGAAGCGTGCGAGATCGGCGAACTCGCCGTCAGAAGAGGGCCTCGACGGTGGCGCGAGCGCCGCGAGTGCGCAGCGACTCCAGCGCCGACCTGTACGCGGTGGTGAACCGGTCGTCGTCGATCAGATCGCCGAACAGGTCCCGGTCGGCGACGAACGCCAGCGGATCGGCCGAGCGAGCCCGGGACATCAGCGCCTCGGCGCGGACGTCGACCAGCTCGACGGGACGGCCGGCGTCGTCGGTGCCCTCCGCCGCGCGAGCCCAGCCCGCCACCGTGGCCACTGCGCACCGGATCGGGCCGCCGGTCGCCAGATTCCGGCGCAGCACCGGCAACAGGAACTGCGGCATGCGGTCGGAGGAGTTGGTGCGGATCCGGTCGAGGGTGTCGCGCACCGCGGGGCTGGCGAAGCGGGCCACCACCTCGTGCTTGTAGCCGCCGAGGTCGATGCCCGGCACCGGACGCAGGGTCGGCGTGGCCTCCTCGTCCAGGTAGGTGGTCAGCAGCCGGCGGAAGACGGGGTCCGCCGCGGCCTCGTGCACGTACTCGAGGCCGGCCAGCCGAGCCAGCTGAGACACCACCTGGTGGCCGGCGTTGAGCAGCCGCAGCTTCATCAGCTCGTAGGGCGCGACGTCCTCCACCAGCTGCACCCCGGCGTCCTCCAGGGGCGGGCGGCCGTCGGCGAAGGAGTCCTCGAGTACCCACTGGGTCCACGGTTCGCAGACCACCGGCCATCGGTCGACGACCCCGAACCGCTCGGCCAGCTCCGCGCGGTCGGCGTCGGTGGTCACCGGCGTGATCCGGTCGACCATGGAGTTCGGAAAGGGCACCTCGCGCTCGACCCAGTCGCCCAGTCGCGGGTCGCGGAGGCCGGCGAAGGCGCCGAAGCTCAGTCGCGCCACCTCGCCATTGCCCGGCATGTTGTCGCAGGAGACGACCGTGAACGGCGCGATCCCGCGCTCCCGCCGGCGGGCCAGCGCCTCGGTGACCAACCCGAACGACGTCCGCAGGGCCGTGCGCGAACGCAGGTCGGACACCACCGCCGGATCCTCCTCGTCGAACCGGCCGGTGACGGCGGAGGTGTTGTAACCGCCCTCGGTGACGGTCAGGGAGACGATCCGGGTCGACGGATCGGCCATCTTGGCCACGACCGCCTCCGGGTCGTCCGGGGCGAAGAGGTACTCGGTCATCGAACCGATCACCCGCGCCCGGCTGGAGCCGTCCGGGTGCTTGGTCACCAGCGTGTAGAGGCAGTCCTGGGCGGCCATGGCGTCGGCCATGGCGCGGTCGACCGGCAGGACGCCGACGCCGCAGATTCCCCAGTCGAGCGCCTGCCCGGCCTCCATCAGGCGGTCGAGGTACATGGCCTGGTGCGAGCGGTGGAAGCCCCCGACACCCAGGTGCACGATGCCGGTGCGCACCCGGCCGCGGTCGTAGGACGGCGTGGACACCTCCCGGCTGAACGAGGCGAGGGTCCCGGCGTCGAGGGAGGTCACGCGCAGACCATGCCCCGCGGGCGCCCCGGGTAACGGGAGGACACGAACATGCCACCGTCGCTTCGCTCATCGCCGCCCCGAGGCCGCGGTTACCGGCGGGTACGGAATATGGGATCGTCCGGGGCACACGTCGAGACGGCGCGCACGACGACGAGTGCGGCCGTCAGGAAAGAGGACCGATGCGGTTGCAGCTGTCCCCGGAACTCGAGGCCTTCCGGGACGAGATGCGCACCTTCTTCACCACGCAGGTGCCGCAGGAGATCCGCGACACCGTCGCGGCCCACCGGCACGTGAGCAAGGACCAGTACGTCCAGACCCAGCGGATCCTCAACGCCGCCGGGCTGGCCGTGCCGCACTGGCCGGTGGAGTGGGGTGGCCAGGACTGGACGCCGCTGCAGCGCCACATCTGGCGCGAGGAGATGCAACTGGCCAACGTGCCGGAGCCGCTTGCCTTCAACGCCAGCATGATCGGGCCGGTCCTCGCAACCTTCGGCAACCAGGAGCAGAAGGAGCGGTTCCTGCCGAAGACGGCGAACCTCGACATCTGGTGGTGCCAGGGCTTCTCCGAGCCCGACGCCGGCTCGGACCTCGCGTCGCTGCGCACCACCGCCGTCCCGGACGGCGACGACTGGGTCGTCAACGGGCAGAAGACCTGGACGACGCTCGGCCAGCACGCCGACTGGATCTTCTGCCTGGTCCGCACCGATCCGACCGCCGAGAAGAAGCAGCGCGGCATCTCGCTGCTGGTCTTCCCGATGGACTCCCCCGGCGTCACGCTGCGCCCCATCCAGCTGATCGACGGGGGCTCCGAGGTCAACGAGGTGTTCTTCGAGGACGTCCGCGTCCCGGCGGAGAACCTCGTCGGCGAGGAGAACCAGGGCTGGACGATGGCCAAGTTCCTGCTCGGCAACGAGCGGGTCGGCATCGCCCGGATCGGCCAGACCAAGCGGATGCTCGCCCAGGCCAAGGAGCACGCCCGCCAGGTCACCGCCGGCGGCCGCCCGCTGTCCGACGACCCGTTCATGGCCGCGCGGATCGCCGAGCTGGAGAACGAGGTGGTCGCCCTCGAGCTCACCGCGCTGCGGGTGGTCGCCAACTCCGCCGACGGGAAGCCGCACCCGGCCTCCTCGGTGCTGAAGCTGCGCGGTTCCGAGCTGCAGCAGGCCGCCACCGAGCTGCTGGTCGACCTCGCCGGCCCGCTCTCGCTCGCGTCGTTCGCCGGCGAGGGTTCCGACGTGCCCGACTGGGCGCGGGTCGCCACGCCGCACTACCTCAACTATCGCAAGGTCTCCATCTACGGAGGCTCCAACGAGGTGCAGCGCACCATCATCGCCGGCTCGATCCTGGGGTTGTGAGCAGAGAAGTGAACTTCGACTACGACAGCGAGCAGAACGACCTGCGGGAAGCTGTGCGAAGCCTCCTGGCCCGTGCCTACGCCGACAGCGAGCAGCGTCGCTCGGTCGTGAAGACCGACCCCGGCTTCGACGAGAAGACGTGGTCCCGACTGGCCGAGATGGGGCTGCTGGGCCTGCCCTTCGCGGAGGAGGACGGCGGCATGGGCGCCGGCCCGGTCGAGGTGGCGATCGTCGCCGAGGAGATCGGCCGGGTGCTCGCGCCCGAGCCGTTCATCGAGGCCGTCGTCCTCGCCGGCGGGCTGGTGTCCGACCTGGGCACCGACG
>JAOPWJ010000011.1 GCA_025965715.1 Blastococcus sp.
ACCTCGCGCTGGCCGACGACGTCATCGTCCTGGGCTTCAACGTGCGGGCCGAGGGTCAGGCCACCGAGCTCGCCAACCGCGAGGGGGTGGACGTCCGGTACTACACGGTCATCTACCAGGCGATCGAGGAGATCGAGTCCGCGCTCAAGGGCATGCTCAAGCCCATCTACGAGGAGGTCCAGCTCGGCACCGCGGAGGTCCGCGAGGTCTTCCGGGTGCCGAAGATCGGCAACGTCGCCGGCTCGCTGGTCCGCAGCGGCACGATCGTCCGCAACTCGAAGGCCCGGCTCATGCGTGACGGTGCCGTGGTCGCCGACAACCTGACGGTGGAGTCCCTCCGCCGGTTCAAGGACGACGCGACCGAGGTCCGTGAGGGCTACGAGTGCGGTATCGGACTGGGGTCGTTCAACGACATCAAGCCCGAGGACGTGATCGAGACCTTCGAGATGCGCGAGATCCCGCGCACCTGAGAAAGGACCCCCTTGCCCCCCCACCACTCGCACGCTCGTGGCGGGACCGTGCAAGGGGGCCGTTCCAGCAGGTCGGCGGTGAGCAGTTGTTCACCGGAACTCTGACCGCCGACCTGCTGCTGGGCGACGTCCACTCGCTCAAGGGCAAGCGCGCCGTGGTCCGGCCGATCGTGGCCGAACTGCGGCGTCGGTTCGCGGTCGCCGCGGCCGAGGTGGGCGACCAGGATCTGCACCGCCGCGTGCAGGTCGGCGTCGCCACCGTCGCCGGGGAGGCCGGGCAGGTGACCGACGTCCTCGATGCCTGCGAGCGGTTGCTGGCCGAGCGACCAGAGGTGACGCTGCTGTCGACGCATCGTCAGTTGTTCAGTTCTACAGACGAGTAGCACCCCGTCCGGCCCCCTCCTCCGAGCTCGGCCCGAGCATGCGAGGGCAGAGGAGGAAGGGGTCCTTCAACCGGCGTTCCAGGACGCCCCGTTCCAGGAGGTCCGATGGCCGACCCGGCTCGCGCCCGCAAACTGGCGGTCCGCATCCGTCAGATCGTCTCGGCGGCGATCGAGACCCAGATCAAGGACCCCCGCCTCGGCATGGTGACCGTCACCGATGCCCGGGTCACCAGCGACCTCCGTGAGGCCACGGTCTTCTACACCGTGTACGGCGACGACACCGAGATCGCCGATTCCGCCCGGGCGCTGGCCAGTGCCACCGGCGTGCTCCGGTCCACGGTGGGCAAGCAGACGGGCATCAAATTCGTTCCGTCGCTGGAGTTCATCGCCGACATCGTCCCGGACACCGCCCGTGAGCTCGAGGAGGCGCTGGAGCGTGCCCGGCACGCCGACGCGGAGCTGGCCCGGGCCCGCGAGGGCGCCACCTACGCCGGCGAGCCCGACCCGTACCGGCGGCCCGCCGAGGACGACGACGAGGACGACGACGGGGACGACCTGGCCGACCTCGAGACCGCCGGCACGCCGGCCGCCGGAACTGCCGATGACAGTGCCGACGAGGACGTGTCCGCGCAGAGGAGTTCGCTGTGACCGAAGTGGATCCGGACCCGAACGAGCCGGGTGAGGGCACGGGCCGGTCGGCCCTCGGCGGCCGGCCCGTACCCGAGGCCGGCGACCCGACCGACGGCGGCAAGCACGGCGAGATCGGGAACGCGCCCAGCATCTCCTCCGACGAGCCGGACGAGGGCGGGTCCGGCTATCGCGTCGGAGGCGGCACCGTGGAGGACGAGAAGAACGCTCCTCCCGTCGCCGACCCCGGCCCGGACTCCTGAGCGCCGTGGCCGCCTCCAGTCGACGTAGCGCCCAGCCGTACCGCACCGCGGCCGGGGTCCTGGCCGAAGCGGCCGAGGCTCGTGCCACGGTCGTGCTCTCCGGTCACGTCCAGCCCGACGCGGACGCCCTCGGCAGCACCCTGTCGCTCGCCGAGGGGCTCCGCCGGCGCGGTGCCCGGGTCCTGACCACGTTCCCTGATCCCTTCACGCTCCCCGCGTCGATCGGCTGGTTGCCGGGTGCCGAAGGGCTGGTCCCGTCGTCCTCCGTGCCGTCCTCGCCCGACGTGTTCGTCAGCCTCGACGCCGCCTCGCCCGGACGGCTGGGCGAACTGGCCGTCCTCCTCGACCGCGCCGGTACGTCGGTCGTCGTCGACCATCACGCCAGCAACCCCGGCTTCGGCACCGTGCGGCTGATCGACGGTGCGGCGCCGGCCACGGTCACCCTGGTCGCCGGGCTGCTCGACGAGCTGGGCGTCACCCTCGATCGTCAGCTGGCCACCTGTCTCTACGCCGGGCTGGCCGCCGACACCGGCTCCTTCCGCTTCGGCAACACCCGGCCCGAGACCCACGAGCTCGCGGCCCGGCTGCTGGCCACCGGGATCGACCACGCCGCGATCAGCCGTCGGCTGTTCGACACCGCCCCCTTCGGCTGGCTCGGCCTGCTCTCGGTCGTGACCGGGCGCGCGGTCCTCGAGACCGACATCGGCGCCGGGCTCGTCTGGACCTGGTCGAGCACCGCGGAGGCGGCCGAGCACGGGCTCGCCGGCGAGCAGCTCGAAGCCCTCGTCGACGTCATCCGCTCCGCGGAGGAGGCCGACGTCGCCTGCGTGCTCAAGGGTCAGGACGACGGTTCGTGGTCGGTCTCGCTGCGGTCGCGAGGCCGCACGGACGTGGCACGGGTCGCGATGGCTCTGGGTGGGGGCGGGCACACGCTGGCCGCCGGCTACAGCTCCTACCTCGACCGCGAGAAGACGATCGAGGCGCTCCGCTGGGAGTTGACGACCGCGATCATGGAGCCCTGACCACGTTCCCGGCCCGTCGAGTGGTTGCAGCTCCATGATCGCCGAGGGCAGGCAGGCGCCGCCGTCCGTGCTCTCCCTCGCCGTCCCGGCGCTGGTCGTCCTCGCGGCCGAACCGCTGTACCTGCTGGTCGACACCGCGGTCGTGGGCAACCTCGGCACCGTGCCGCTCGGCGGGCTCGCCGTCGGAGGCGGTCTGCTCGCCTGGGCCGCCGGGCTGCTGAACTTCCTCGCCTACGGGACGACCGCGCGCGCCGCGCGCCGGGCCGGTGCCGGCGATCGGGCCGGCGCCGTCTCCGAGGGTGTGCAGGCGACCTGGTTGGCGCTGGGCCTGGGCCTGGCGGTGCTTGCCGTGTTCCAGTTGCTGGCCGGCCCGCTGACGCGGGCGCTGGCCGGGGGGCCCGGCGCCGTCGCAGAGGCGGGCGAGCAGTGGCTCCGCATCGCGTCCCTCGGCGTGCCGCTGCTGCTGGTCGCCCTTGCCGGCAACGGCTGGCTGCGCGGGGTCCAGGAGCTGCGGCGTCCGGTCCGCTACGTACTCGCGGGCAGCCTGGTCAGCCTGGTGCTGTGCCCCCTGCTCGTGTACCCGGCCGGGCTCGGACTGGCCGGGTCGGCGATCGCCAATGTCGCCGGGCAGGCGGTGGCCGCGGCGCTCTTCGTCCGCGCGCTGACCCGCGAGCGGGTCGCCTGGCGTCCGCGGGCCTCCGCCGTCCGTGCTCAGCTGGTCATCGGCCGCGACCTTCTGCTGCGCGCGGCGGTCCTGCAGATCTCCTTCCTGGCGGCCGCCGGAGTGGCCGCTCGCGCCGGCACCGTGCCCTTGGCCGCCCACCAGATCGCCCTGCAGCTGTTCCTCTTCCTCGCCCTGGTGCTCGACGCCTACGCGATCGCGGCGCAGACCCTGGTGGGCCAGTCGCTGGGCCGCGGCGCGCCGGAGGAGGCGCGGGCGACGGCCGCGCGCGTGTCCCTCTGGGGCCTGGGCACCGGGTTGGTCATCGGTCTGCTGCTGCTCGGGCTGCGCGACCGCCTGCTGCCCCTGTTCACCGACGACGCCGCGGTGGTGTCCCAGGCAGAGGTGGTCTGGTGGTTCCTCGTCGGCATGCAGCCGCTGGCCGGTCTGGTCTTCGCGCTCGACGGCGTCCTCATCGGAGCCGGTGACGTCGGGTACCTGCGAACGCTCACCGTCGGCTCCGCGCTGCTCGGCTTCCTGCCGCTGTCGTTGCTGGCGCTGCCGCTCGGGTGGGGGCTGGCCGGCGTCTGGACCGGCCTCAGTGCCTTCATCGTCCTGCGCCTGGCCGGAACTCTCGTCCGGGTGGCGGGGAACCGCTGGCTTTCCGCGCCTGACACGGTGACCACATGAGTCATCGCGAGGGCGACGAGGCAGCGAGCGTCGCGGAGAGTGTCAGCGGCCGGGGAGCGGAGCGCGTCCGGAGCGGAGCCGACAAGCGCCGACGTCCGGACGCCGACGTCCCCCCTGGGCTGCTGCTGGTGGACAAGCCTGCGGGGATGACGTCCCACGACGTCGTCGCCCGCGCCCGGCGAGTGCTGTCGGTGCGGAAGGTGGGGCACGCCGGCACCCTCGACCCAATGGCCACCGGGCTGCTGATCCTGGGCGTCGGCGCGGCCACGCGCCTGCTCGGCCACGTCGGGGGGCACGACAAGACCTACGACGCGACGATCCGCTTCGGCGCGTCCACCGTCACCGACGACCGGGAGGGCGAGGTGCTCGGAACGGCGTCCACGCACCACCTGGACGACGACGCAATCCGGGCAGCGCTGGCCGCCCAGACCGGCCCGCTCCAGCAGGTGCCCTCCTCGGTGAGTGCGGTGAAGGTCGACGGCCGTCGCTCCTACGACCGGGTCCGTGCCGGCGAGACGGTCCAGCTCGCCCCCCGCTCGGTGACGGTGCACGCGCTCCAGGTGCGCCGGATCGCTCGCCCCACGCCCGAGCTGGCCGACGCCGACGTCACCGTCTCCTGCACGGCGGGCACCTACATCAGGGCCATCGCCCGGGACGCGGGCGCCGAACTCGGCGTGGGTGGGCACCTCACCGCGCTGCGGCGGACGGCCTCCGGCCCGTTCCGCATCGACCGGGCGGCTTCCGTGGAGGACGCCGGAGCCGCGCTGGTCGCCGGCGGGGGACCCGGGTTCCTGCTGCTGGCCGACGCCGCGAGGACGGTCTTCCCGGCCCGGCAGCTCACCGTCGAGGAGACCCGGGCGATCGGGTACGGCCAGCGGATCGCGGCCACCGGCGCCCCGGGGCTGCACGCGGCGGTGGCTCCCGACGGACGGCTGGCCGCCCTGCTCGAGGACGCCGGCGCGACGGCGCGGGTGATGGTCGGATTCCCCACGGCATGACCTGTGACAGCCTGCCGGGTGTGAACCTCGACTCCCGGCTCGCCGCCCTCGCCGGCGAGCTGGCGCCCCTTCCCGGCGTCCTGGTGGCCTTCTCCGGCGGCGTCGATTCCGGCGTGGTGCTGGCCGCCGCCGTGCGGGCGCTGGGGCCCGACCGCGTGGTGGCCGCCACGGCGATCTCGCCGAGCCTCCCTGCCGCCGAGCGGGCCGGCGCCGCCGAGTTCGCCGCCTCGCTCGGCGTGCGCCACGAGCAGCCCAGCACCGACGAGCTGTCCCGCGAGGGCTACCGCGCCAACGCCGGCGACCGCTGCGCGTTCTGCAAGTCCGAGCTGATCGACGTCCTCGCGCCGCTGGCCGCGCGGCTGGGGATCGCCGAGGTGGTCACCGGAACGAACGCCGACGACCTCCGGGCCGGCTTCCGTCCGGGCATCCGCGCCGCCGCCGAGCGGGGCGCCTGGGCGCCGCTGGCGCGGGCGGGAATGACGAAGGACGACGTCCGCGCCGCGGCCCGGCTCTGGGGGCTGCCCCTGGCGGACAAGCCCGCGGCAGCCTGCCTGGCGAGCCGGATCGCCTACGGCGTACCGGTCACGGCCGAGGGGCTCGCCCGCGTCGAGCAGGCGGAGGCGGACCTGCGGACGGCGTTGACCGGCGCCGGTCTGGCCGTGCGGAACCTCCGCGTGCGCGACCTCGGGGACGACGTCGCGCGGATCGAGGTCGATGCCGCGCTGGTCGTCGACCTGGCCGCCCGCCCCGATCTGCTGGCCGCCGTCGACGGCTTCGTGCGCGTGGACGTCGACCCCCGCGGGTTCCGCTCGGGATCGATGAACGAGCTGTTGCCCGACCCCGTCCCCTACCGGTGAGTGACCGTCTGGACGATCCGGGCGGCCGCGACGCCGGCCCCGAACCCGTTGTCGATGTTCACCACCAGGACGCCGGGGGCGCAGGCGGTCAGCATGGTGAGCAGCGCGGCCAGACCCTCGAAGGCCGCGCCGTAGCCCACTGAGGTGGGCACGGCGATGACCAGGCGGTCGGTGAGGCCGGCCACGACGCTGGGCAGCGCGCCGTCCATGCCTGCCACGACGACCACGGCGTCGGCGGCGGCCATCTCGGGGGCCACGGCCAGCACCCGGTGCACCCCGGCCACGCCGACGTCGTCCACGCGGCGGCAGCCGACGCCGCTGGCGGCCAGCGTCGCCGCCACCTCGGCTGCCACCGCGCCGTCGGACGTGCCGGCGGTGAGGACGAGCACCTCCCCGGTCGGCTGAGGCAGCTCGCCGACGAAGGCACAGCGCGCCTCGGCATCGACGAGCGCGTCCGGCCAGCGCTCCCGGACCGCGGCGGCCGTGGCGTCGTCGACACGGGTGGCCCACGCGAGCCGGGCCCCGGACTCGTGCAGGGCGGCGAGACAGGCCACGGTCTGGGCCGGGGTCTTGCCGGCGGCATAGACGACCTCCGGCGTGCCGGTGCGTTCCTTCCGGTCCAGGTCGAGCCGGGCGAAGCCGAGATCGGCGGTGCGGTGCGCGGTCACGCCGACAGCATGCGCGATTGAGTCCCGGCCGCGCCGGGAAGGGGAGCCGCATGAGCATCGTGAAGATCAACGCCATCAGCGTGCCGCCGGACAAGCAGGCCCGCTTCGAGGAGCGCTTCCGTGGCCACGCCGGAGCCGTGGAGAAGACCCCCGGTTTCGAGTGGTTCGAGCTGCTGCGCCCGCTGGAGGGCACCGATCAGTACCTGGTCTACACGCGGTGGAGCAGCGAGGAGGACTACCGGGCCTGGCAGTCCGGCCAGGACTTCGACCGCGCCCACGACGGGGGAGGGGACACGCTGGCGCCGGCGGCCAGCGACTCCCACCACCTGTGGTCCTACGAGGTCCTCGAGTCCGCGGGCCCGCACGCTGGGTAGCAGGACGTCCGAGCATCGGCGGCTACTGTGAATGCACCGGTCCCGGGTCCCGGGTCCGGTGCCGGTCCGTCACGCCGTCGGACGGCACCATGACGCAGCACGCGCAGGTGGGGAGCCATGACCGACACGCTCGCTGACAGCCGCACGTCCTCCCGGGTGTTCACCGAGGGTGTGCCGCTCGTCGTAGACGGTGGCAGCCGCCGCTCCGCCGCAGAGCGCGCCGAGGTCCTGGCCGACCCCGGGTTCGGCCGGTTCTTCACCGACAACATGTTCGTGGCGCGGTACCGCACCGGGCAGGGTTGGTACGACGCCCGGCTGACGCCGTACGCGCCGCTGCAGGTCGACCCCAGCATGGCCACGCTGCACTACGCGCAGTCGATCTTCGAGGGGCTCAAGGCCTACGCCCAGCCCGACGGCAGCGTGGCGACCTTCCGTCCGGAGGCCAACGCCGCCCGGTTCGTCCGGAGCGCCAAGCGGCTGGCGATGCCGCCGGTGCCCGAGGAGGCGTTCATCGCCGCGGTGGACGCGCTGGTCGACGCCGACCGCGACTGGGTGCCCACCGGCGCCGACCAGACGCTCTACCTGCGTCCGTACCAGATGGCGTCGGAGCCCTTCCTCGGCGTCCGCCCCGCGCGCGAGTACCTGTTCCTGGTCATCGCGAGCCCGGCCGGCGCGTACTTCCCGCGGGGCGTGCAGCCGGTGTCGGTCTACGTCTCCGAGGACTACGTCCGGGCGTCGCCCGGCGGCACCGGCGACGTCAAGTGCGCCGGCAACTACGCCGCGAGCCTGCTGGCGCAGGAGCAGGCCGGCGAGGCCGGGTGCGACCAGGTGGTGTGGCTCGACGCGACCGAGAAGCGCTACGTCGAGGAGATGGGCGGGATGAACCTGTTCTTCGTCCTCGGCTCCGGCGACGACGCCGAACTGATCACCCCCGAGCTCACCGGCACCCTGCTGCCCGGCATCACGCGCGCTTCGCTGATCGCCCTCGCCGAGGAGATGGGCCACCGGGTCACCGAGCGCAAGTTCGGCGTGGACGAGTGGCGGCGTGGCGTGGCCGACGGCACGGTGACCGAGACGTTCGCCTGCGGCACCGCTGCGGTGATCACGCCCGTCGGCGAGGTGAAGGCGCGCACCGGCGACTTCGTGGTCGGCGACGGGACGCCCGGACCGCTGACCATGCGCCTGCGCGAGGCGCTGCTCGACATCCAGCACGGGCGGGTGGCCGACACCCACGGCTGGCTGCACCGGGTCGGCTGAGGCGCGCGTGCGCCGCTGGCGTGGGCTGGAGGCCACTCCTGGCGACCTGGGTCGCACCGTCGTCACCATCGGGATGTACGACGGCGTCCACCGCGGCCACCAGAAGCTGATCGGGGCGGCGGTCGCCCGCGCCCGGGCGATGCGCCGTCCCTGCCTGTTGGTCACCTTCGACCCGCACCCGGCCGAGGTGGTCCGGCCGGGGTCCCATCCCGCGATCCTGACGTCCATGGACCGCAAGGCCGAGCTCGTCGCGGAGCTCGGGGTCGACGCCATGTGCGTGCTGCCGTTCACCCCGGGGTTCATGCGGCTGGCCCCCGGGACCTTCACGCACACGGTCCTCGTCGAACACCTGCACGCCGCCCTGGTCGTGGTGGGCGAGAACTTCACCTACGGGCACCGGGCGGCGGGCACCGTGGACACCCTCCGGGCCGAGGGGCGGCGTTTCGGATTCGCCGTCGAGGGGATCGCGCTGGCCGGCGTCAGCCAGGACGACGACGGCTCGGACACCGGCGCGGGCGACGGCTCGGTCACGATCTCCTCCACCTACATCCGGGCCTGCGTCGCGGCCGGCGACATGGGGTCGGCCGCCCGTGCGCTGGGCCGGCCGCACCGTGTCGACGGCGTGGTCGTCCGTGGTCACCGGCGCGGGCGCGAGCTCGGCTACCCCACGGCGAACGTGGAGACGCCCCCGTTCACCGCCATCCCGGCCGACGGGGTGTACGCCGGGCACCTCGTCACCCGCGACAGCGAGGGCGTCAGCCGCGACCGCTGCCCGGCCGCGGTCTCCGTCGGGACCAACCCGACGTTCCAGGGCAGCCGCCGCACCGTCGAGGCATTCGTGCTCGACTACGACGGGGATCTCTACGGCGAGCACGTCGGTGTGGAGTTCGCTCAGCGACTGCGCCCCATGGCCGCGTTCCCCGATGTCGACGCCCTGCTGGCCCAGATGGCTAACGACGTCGCCGAGACCCGGCAGATCCTGGGGGTCTGAGTCCCGCTGGTAGTCTGAGCACGCCGTGTCCGCACGGCGTGTGCGACCTGCCCCCGTGATTCAGACCGGGGGCCACACGTGACCCGCCCCGGAGGCGATCCATGGCGCTTGAGAGCGCAGTCAAGCAGCAGATCATGACCGATTTCGCGACGGTCGAGAACGACACCGGTTCGCCCGAGGTGCAGGTCGCGATGCTGACCCGCCGGATCAGTGACCTCACCGAGCACCTCAAGATGCACAAGCACGACCACCACAGCCGGCGGGGCCTGCTCCTGCTGGTCGGCCGGCGTCGCCGGCTGCTGAACTACCTGGCGAAGACCGACATCACCCGGTACCGCTCGCTCATCGAGCGGCTCGGCCTGCGCCGCTAAGCACGTCGAGGGGACCGCTCCCGGAGTTCCGGGACGGTCCCCTTCCTCGTGCGGCACCCGCCGCACGAGGAGAACCGGCCAGCCGCCGGACGCGTCCCGCAGGGACCGGTCCTCGGTAGTGGCCCCCGGGCAGGTATCGGTTCCCCCCGAGAGGGGAACAGGGTCCCGAGGGCTTCGATCGAGCACCGGTCGCCCCGGACGCAGGACGGCACACCTCCACCGAGAACTGGCCGTCAGAGGAGTCGCAGGTCGGCACGAGGCCGATGCGACGAGAAGAGAGAAGGACACATGTCCGCACCCACCACCACCGGCAGCATCACCGCCGAGTTCGACCCCGAGGACGGGGTCACCACCGCCACCGCGGTCATCGACAACGGCAGCTTCGGCGCCCGCTCCATCACCTTCGAGACCGGCCGTCTCGCCCGCCAGGCCGCCGGCTCCGTCGTCGTCACCATGGGCGACACCATGCTGCTCTCGGCCACCACGGCCGGACGCCAGCCCAAGGAGCAGTTCGACTTCTTCCCGCTGACCGTCGACGTCGAGGAGCGGATGTACGCCGCGGGCCGCATCCCCGGCTCGTTCTTCCGCCGCGAAGGCCGTCCGGGCGAGGACGCGATCCTCACCTGCCGCCTGATCGACCGCCCGCTGCGCCCCACGTTCGCCAAGGGCTTGCGCAACGAGGTCCAGGTCGTCATCACGGTCATGTCCCTGGATCCCGAGCACCTCTACGACGTGCTCGCGATCAACGGCGCCTCGGCCTCCACCCAGCTGTCGGGCCTGCCGTTCTCCGGCCCGGTCGGCGGCGCTCGCGTCGCCCTGATCAACGGCCAGTGGGTGGGTTTCCCGACGCACACCGAGCTCGAGAGCGCCGTGTTCGACATGGTCGTGGCCGGTCGCGTCCTGCCCGACGGTGACGTCGCGATCATGATGGTCGAGGCCGAGGCCACCGAGAAGACGATCGAGCTGATCGCCGGTGGCGCTCCCGCCCCGACCGAGGAGGTCGTGGCGCAGGGTCTCGAGGCCGCCAAGCCCTTCATCAAGGCGCTGTGCGACGCGCAGGCCGCGATGGCCGAGAAGGCCGCGAAGCCGGTCGCCGACTTCCCCCGTTTCCTGGACTACCAGGACGACGTCTACGCCGCCGTCGAGGCCCACCTCGGCGACAAGCTGGCCCAGGCGCAGCAGATCGCCGGCAAGCACGAGCGCGAGGACGCCACCGACGCGCTCAAGGACGAGGTCAAGGCGGCGCTGGCCGGCCAGTTCGAGGGCCGCGAGAAGGAGATCTCCGGAGCCTTCCGCGCGCTGACCAAGAAGGTCGTCCGTCAGCGGATCCTCCGCGACAAGGTCCGCATCGACGGCCGCGGCCTGACCGACATCCGGCCGCTGTCGGCCGAGGTCGAGGTTCTTCCCCGGGTGCACGGCTCGGCACTGTTCGAGCGCGGCGAGACCCAGATCCTGGGCGTCACCACGCTGAACATGCTCCGCATGGAGCAGCAGCTGGACACGCTCTCGCCGGTGACCCGCAAGCGGTACATGCACAACTACAACTTCCCGCCCTACTCCACCGG
>JAOPWJ010000095.1 GCA_025965715.1 Blastococcus sp.
CCGCCGCACTGGGGCAGCGACTGACCTCAGGGCGCGCCGGGGCCGCGTGCGGCGGGACTGTGCCGGCCGGCGGTCGGTGCCGCGGGCGCCCCGTCCTGCCGGGCGCGCAGCAGGTCGCGGATCTCGACGAGGAGTTCGACCTCCGTCGGGGCGACCGGTCCTGGCTCCTTGCCCTTCACCACGCGGTCGAGCAGCCGGTGCACGGGCAGGACGACCAGGAAGTAGACCACCGTGGCGGTGAGCAGGAAGCCGATCACCGCGCTGACGAAGGCGCCCCAGGTGAAGTGCTGCTTGCGGACGATCCATTCGCCACCGAACTGCCCGCCGCCGCTGACCACGTTGATCAACGGCGTGAGGAACGAGTTCACCAGCGAGTTGACCACCGCGGTGAACGCCGTTCCGATGACCACCGCGACGGCCAGGTCGACGACGTTGCCGCGAAGCAGGAAGTTCTTGAAGCCGCTGAGCATCCGTCCATCCAAGCCCACCGCCCGGCGGCGCCCCCACCTGCGGGGGGCGTGTCACGGCGGTGGCAGGGTGACCGTCAGGGTCGACGACGTGGCCGCTGCTGCCAGCTCGGCCGCCGTGGCGCCGTCCACCGCGATCAGGAGCAGGCCGGCGGCCGGATCGGTCGCCTGGCCGGCGGCCGCCCCGCCGGCAGCCAGCACCAGCGCGCCGGAGACCACGGTCTCGGCCCGGTCGGCGTCAGGCGGGCTGGCCAGGACGTCCACCCGGTCACCCGTGCGCACGAGTGCGGCGACCGCGAGATCGGCCAGCCGCACCGGCGCGGCGACCTGACCAGGCTCCAGCAGCGTGGTGAGCCCGCCACCCACCAGGCGGGTATCGGTCAAGGGTTCGCCGGTCCGGGCGCTACCGGCGAGGACGCGCCCCACCAGGAGCGCCGGCTCCTCCACCGTGCCGTGCGGCATGAACTCCGGCGGCAGCCGGGCGAGGGCCAGGTCCGGCGCGGACAGCACCGTGCCTGCTGGGAGATCGCCTGCCGCGACCACGACCGGTACCCCGGCCGGAGCGGCATCGGCCGGCGGTGGCGACCCGGGGCGCAGCGCAAGGAGCAGGGCCGTCACGGCGAGGAGTGCGGCAGCGACCCGCCGCGCCGTGTGCACGAGGGAGCGGGGGCGGCGGAACTGCATGCCCTGAGGGTCGCCTCAGCAGACCCAGGCCGCGGTGGCCGGGCCAGATTGTGGACAGACCCGCCGGCTGTGGACGCCGGTGGCGGGAAGGCCCCTGGACTCAGTTGGCGGCCTTCGAGCCGCCCGACGACGAGGAGGAGGAGTCCTTCGACGAGGACGGCGAGGAATCCTTCGAGGAGGAGGAATCCTTCGACGAGGAGTCCTTGGTGCCGGACCCCGAGCCGTTGGACCCCGAGCCGGTCGAGCCTGCCCCGGTGGCCGTCGAGCCGCTGGACGCCGACTCAGAGGCCGTGGCGCTCGTGCGGCTGTCGGTGCGGTAGAAGCCCGAGCCCTTGAAGACGACGCCGACCGAGCCGTAGACCTTGCGCACGGGGCTGCCGCACTCGGGGCACTGGCTCACCGGGGCGTCGCTGAACGACTGCACGACCTCGAACTCGTGCTTGCCCTCGGGGTTGGTGCAGACGTACTGGTAGGTGGGCACGGTGCTGGGTCTCCCTGGTCGAGCGGAGGTGGAGTGACCGGGCTGGCACTCTCGCCCGGCGACTGCCAATTGTGCGCCACCTCGACACCGTCCGTCCACGCCTGCCGGCGAGAGTCACGCCCAGGGGCGTGACGGGGATCTCGGTCCACCGCCGGATCGTGATGGCTACCGGCTCCCTCGCCCCGGTCGACGGTCGAGTGGATGCCGGGAGGTCACTCCGGCTGCCGGCGCGCCTGGACTCGACGATCGCTCCCGACCGTTGCCACCGGCGGCGCTCCCGAGCGGAAGCCGGGACGGATCACCGAGCTCGCGCGCCTCGGCCGCGGGCGGCCGGTGGAACGACCGCAGCCCACCTCAGCCCGAGATGGTGCGGACGATCTCCTTCGCCGCCGACCTGCCCTCCGGCGCCGGGACCAGGGGGTACACGTGCACCGCCCCGTCGCAGATGGTCACCTGCGGCGACGCGCCGGCCCGCGCGGCGCGTTGCTGCAGCAGCAGGACGTCGGGCAGGCAGAGCTCGTGGGTGCCGACGTAGACATCCATCGGGCCCAGTCCGGTCAGCGGCCCGTTGAGCGGGCTGAGCCGGGGATCGGTCGGATCGTCCCCGCCGGCCCACGCGGGGCCGACCTCGCGAAGGCCGACGAGGCTCAGCCACGGGTCGCGGGCCTGCGCGGCGGGGAGCTCGGGGTTGCTCAGGGTCAGGTCCAGCCACGGGGAGAGCAGCACCAGCCGCCCGGGCTGCGGCAGGCCGGCCGCGCCGAGCGTCTGGGCCAACCCCAGCGCCAGTCCGCCGCCCGCGGAGTCGCCGGCCACGGTGACGGCCGAGGGATCCACGTCGGCCAGCAGTTGCGTATAGACGGCGGTGAGGAACCGATAGGCCTCGCGGTAGGTGTGCTGTGGGGCCAGGCCGTAGATCGGCACCTCCACCCGGACGCCGGCGTCGGCCAGCCGGGATATGAGCGTCCAGTGCTGCCGAGCGATCTCGCTGATGTAGGCACCGCCGTGGAGGTACACCGCGGCACGCTCGGCGCGCCGGCCCCGCGGGGCGACGGTGTGGCAGTCGAAGCCCTCGACGCGTCGGGTGCTCACCTCGTGTCGCCTGCGCACGGCCGCCGGGGGCCGGGACGAACCTTTCGGCTCGGCCATGCGCGCATGAGCCCTCCCGGCCGTGTTCATCCGCGGCTGGTAGGCAAGCCGCAGGAACATCCGCACGGCCCTCATCTGCCGGCTGGTCATGTCCGGTGCGCACCTCTCTCCGGCGCCCGGCGCGCCGTCGGAACCCTAGGCGGTGCCTCGGCAAGGGCCTCCGGGCCGCCGCAACCAGCTCCGCACCATCTGCGAGCAGTACCGTCCCCTGCCGTGGCGGAGCAGCAGTGGCTCGACGAGCAACAACAGCGCACCTGGCGGGCCTGGCTCACGATGGCCGAGCTCGTGCCGCGAGCGCTCGATACCCAGCTGCAGCGCGACGCCGGCATGAGCCACGCGGCCTACGTCGTCCTGGCCATGCTGTCCGAGGCGCCGGACCGCTGCCGCCGGATGAGCGACCTCGCCCGGCGGGCCAACCAGTCGCAGAGCCGGCTCTCGCACACGGTGGCCCGGCTCGAGGACCGTGGCTGGGTCCGTCGCGAGCGGGCCGCCGACGACGGCCGGGGAAACCTCGCCGTCCTCACCGAGGCCGGGTGGGAGACGGTCCAGAAGGTGGCGCCCGGCCACGTCGACGCCGTGCGGGAGACCATGTTCGGCGCCCTGACCGCCGAGCAGACCCAGCTGCTCGGCGACGCCCTCGAAGCCGTGGTCGAGCGACTGGACCCGGACCGGAGCCTTCGGGTCAAGCACGGCTCCGAGGTCGACGACGAGGCTCGACAGGCCCAGGTCGGCTGACGTCGTCACCGGCCACCGTCACCGGCCGAGGTGCCGGTAGCGGTGCAGCCGGCTGCGGAATCGCTCGGTGTCGTCCCGGCCCAGCAGTCCGGCCAGCTCCTCGCCGAGCACCCGGCCCAGCCGCAGGCAGAACTCGGTGGGCTCGTCGGCGGCGTCCGGCCGCTCGGGCACGACACGGTCGACGATGCCGGCCCGCCACAGGTCGGTCGCCCGCACACCCTGCGCCTGCGCCATCTCGCCGGCGTGGTCGACATCGCGGTGCACGATCGCCGAGGCACCCTCCGGGGGGAGCGGGCCCAGCCAGCCGTTGGCCGCGGCCAGCACCCGGTCGGCCGGCACGAGCGCCAGGGCCCCGCCGCCGGTGCCCTGCCCGAGCAGCACCGCGAGCGTCGGCGCCTTGAGCATCACCAGGTCGTGCAGGCAGCGCGCGATCTCCCCGGCCAGGCCGCCCTCCTCCGCCTCGCGGGACAGCGCGGCCCCCGGTGTGTCGATGAGGGTGACCAGCGGAAGTCGCAGCTCCGCGGCCAGGTGCATGCCGCGCCGGGCCTCCCGCAGCGCCGCAGGCCCGAGCGGGGCGGACATTGACTGCCCTCGCCGGTCTTGGCCGAGGACGACGCAGGGCGCGCCACCGAAGCGGGCCAGTGCCAGCAGGAGACCCGGGTCCTTCTCGCCGGCGCCGGTGCCGCTGAGGCCCACGACGTCGGTGGCCGCCGTGCGGAGCAGTCGCCGCACCCCGGGCCGGTCCTCGCGCCGCGACGCGGTGACGACGTCCCAGGCGCTGCGGTGGTCCTCGGGGTCGTCGACGTCGGTGCCGTCCATCGCGGTGGGCCGCTCCGCGTCGGTGATGTCGCGGTGCCAGGTCTGGCGCGCGGCCAGCACCCGCAGCGCCCGGTCGGCCACGTCGCCGAGTTCCTCGTGGGGGACGACGGCGTCGATGAGACCGCGCTCCGCGAGGTGCTCGGCGGTCTGCACACCCTCGGGGAACGGCTCGCCGTAGAGCGCCTGGTACACCCGGGGGCCGAGGAAGCCGATCGCCGCGCCGGGCTCGCCGATGGTCACGTGCCCCAACGAGCCCCACGACGCCAGCACGCCGCCGAACGTGGGATTGCGCAGGTAGACCAGGTAGGGAAGACCAGCCTCCTTGTGCCGGGCGATCGCCGCGGTGATCCCGATCATCTGCAGGAAGGCGACCGTGCCCTCCTGCATCCGGGTTCCGCCCGAGACCGGGGCCGCCAGCAGCGGCAGGTTCTCCTCGGTCGCCCGTTCCACCGCCGCCATCAGCCGCTCCGCGGCAGCCACCCCGATGGAGCCCCCCAGGAAACCGAACTCACCGGCGACGACGGCCACCCGGCGGCCGCGCAGGGTGCCCTCCCCGGTGATGATCGACTCGTCCTGGTGCGACCTCTCCGCTGCCTGGGCCAGCTCGCGGGCGTAGTCGTCGTCGACCGCCCGCGGCGGCACGGGGGTGTCCCAGGTGCGCCAGGATCCGGCGTCCAGTACCAGGTCGCGCAGGGTCCGGGCGTCCATCCGGGCCGGCCGCGCGGGGGAGGTGGTCACGTCGGGTGACCGTCCTCGACGTCGTCGTCCTCGGGCTGCGGAACTCCGTTCCCGGCCGGCCCGCCGCTGGACAACCACGCGCGGATGGCGTCACCGTCGGCCCCGAGGACCGGGGGGGCCGTGTGCTGCCGCCGGGTCGTCTCCGTCTCGCCGTCGGCGCCCGGCGCGAAGAAGCGCAGCGGCGGGCCGGGGAGCTGCAGCCGCCCGGCGGTGGCGTGCTCGACGTCGACCAGCAGCCCCTGCGACAGGGTCTGCTCCCAGGCGTAGACCTCATCGAGGGTGCGCACCTTGCCGGCCGGCACGCCCGCCTTGTCCAGCCGTGCCAGCAGGTCCGCCGCGGGGATGTCGGCGAAGGCTCCCTCCAGCAGCTCGATCACGCGCTGCCGGTTGCCGACCCGCTCGCCGTTGGTGGCCAGACCCGGGGCCTCGGGATCGAAGCCGAACTCGGCGCACAGCCGGCGCCACAGCCCCTCCGACCCGCACGAGAGCTGCACGCTGCCGTCGGCGCACCGGAAGAGTCCGTACGGGGCGATCGCCGGGTGATGGTTGCCCAGGCCACGATTGACCTGGCCGCCCACCGTGTACGCCGTCCCCTGGAACGCGTGCACGCCGACGACGGCGGCGAGCAGCGACGTTCGCACCACCTGCCCGCGCCCGGTGCGCTCGCGCTCCAGCAGTGCGGCGAGCACCCCGTAGGCGCCGTACATGCCGGCCAGCAGGTCGCCGATCGGCACGCCGGTCTTCTGCGGGTCGTCCGGACCGGAGCCGGTGAGCGACATCAGGCCGGCCTCGCCCTGCGCGATCTGGTCGTAGCCGGCGCGCTGGCCCTCGGGGCCGTCGTGGCCGAAGCCGCTGATCGCCAGCGTCACCAGCCTCGGGTTGAGCTCGGCCACGACGTCGGTGCCGAAACCGAGCCGGGCCAGCGTGCCGGGGCGGAAGTTCTCCATGAGCACGTCGGCGCGGCGGAGGAGGTCGGTGAGCACCGCCTTGTCGCCGTCGTCCTTGAGGTCGAGGGTGATCGACTCCTTGTTCCGGTTGGCGGAGAAGAAGTAGGTCGACTCACGGCCGGCGGGCGCGTCCCCGCCCGCCGCACCATCCCGGACGGGATCGATGAACGGCGGCCCCCAACCCCGGCTGTCGTCGCCGCCGCCCGGGCTCTCCACCTTGATCACGCGGGCGCCGAGGTCGCCGAGCATCATCGCGGCGTGCGGGCCGGCCAGGGCGCGGGTCAGGTCGACGACGAGGACACCGGAGAGGGGTCCGGTCGCGGGTGCGTCGGTCACGAGGCTCCGATCGGGTCGCGCAGTTGGTTCCTACAGCCAGCCCGGGACGGCGAAGACCAGCCAGGCCAGCAACGGCCCGACGCCGACGACGATCGCCGAGTAGCTCAGGATCTGCTTGTAGAAGCGGTCACGGTCGACGTCCTGCGCGTTGGCCAGGACCAGCGCGCCGTTCGTGGAGAACGGGCTCACGTCGACGATCGTCGAGGCCACGGACAGGGCGACCACCACGCCTACGGCGCCGATGTCCCCGGACAGCAGGAACGGCACCGCCAGCGAGATGGCGACACCGATGATCGCGGTCGAGGAGGCGAAGGCCGACACCACCCCTCCGATGTAGGCCAGGAGGAGTGCGATGAGCAGGGGCGCACCGAGCCCGATGACGGCGTCGCCGACGTAGTCGATCGTGCCGGCCTCCTGCAGGACGTAGACGAAGGTCAGCACCCCGGCGATCAGCAGGATCGTCGACCAGCTGATCTGGGTGACCGCCCCCTTGTGCTGCTGCGCGGAGAACAGCGCGAGCACGACGGCGACGGTGATCGCGACGAACCCGATGTCCAGCTTGAAGGCCAGCGCCAGGACGGCGACGGTGACGAGCCCGATCAGCGTGAGGATCTGCTCGAACCGCACCGGTTGGGGCACGTCGGGGTGCACGTGCTCGTCGTCGTCCCCACCGACGGCCGGACCCGGTGCCGCGCCGTGCCCACGGACGACGGTCCCGTGCGCGTGCTCCACGTGCGGAACCGCTTCGGCCTGCACTTTCCGGCCGAGCAGCGAACGGCCGCCGAGCACGAAGAACAGCACCAGCGCGATCGCCAGGTTGAAGAAGAGGCTGCCGAGGAAGACGGCCACCTCGCTGCTGGGCAGGCCCTCCTCCGCCACGATCTTGTTGACCGTCACCCCGTAGACGCTCAGGGGTGAGAAGCCGCCGCCCTGGGCGCCGTGGATCACCATCATCCCCATGAGCAGGGGGCTGATCCCGTGCCGCGCGGCGAAGGTGAGCGCGATCGGCGCGATGATCGCCACCGCGGCGGGGGACAGCGCCCCGATCGCAGTGAGCAGCGCGGTGACGAAGAACATGACCCACGGGATCGCGGCGACGTGGCCTCCCACGAGCTTCACCGCGGCCCGCACCAACAGGTCCACCGTGCCGTTGTTCTGCGCGATCGCGAACAGGTAGGTGACCCCGATCAGGGTGAGCACGAGCCCGGACGGGAAGCCGGCGAGGACCTCGTCGGTATCCAGGCCGACCGAGAGCGTGCCGACGACGAAGGCCGCCACGAACGCCAACGCGCCCATGTTGATCGGCAGGAAGGTGGCGATCGCGAAGATCACGACCAGCGCGATGATCGTGACGATCTCGGGCGACATGGTTCCTCCCACGGCGTCGGGGGCGAGTGTGTCCACTCTCTCAGCGGGCGACCATGCCCGCCCGGTCACGCCTCCACCCCGGCGCCGCCCTACAGGGACAGCCAGCCCCCGGACGGCGTGACGACGGCGGTCACCCGCTGGTCATGGGCCTCCACCGGCAGCTCGTCGACCAGCTCGTCGTCGAACACGACGGCGACGAGGACCGCATCCGGCCGCGCGTGCACGAGCGCGCGGTCGTAGTAGCCCCCGCCCCGGCCCAGCCGGGCGCCGTCCCGGGCGATCGCCAGGGCGGGCACCACGACGACGTCCGCGGTGCCGAGCGCCGTCGGGCCCAGACGGGGCCCGACCGGTTCCAGCAGCCCGAAGCGGCCCGGGGCGAACCGGCCGGTGTCGACGGCCCACCGCAGCTGGACGCCGGCGTGGGGCACCACGGGCAGCAGGATCCGGGCACCCAGCTGGGTGTAGGCGGCCGGCAGCCGCCCGTGGCCGGGCTCGGTCTCCTCCGGTGCGAACGCCGCGATCACCCGGGCGCCGGCCAGGCCCTGCATCAGCGCGGTCGTCGCCGCCGCGGTGGCCGCCGCCCGCTCGCGAGCCGGCCGTTCCCGGCGGCGGGTGACCCACCGGCTCCGCAACGCGGACTTGGCGGCGCCGACGTCGGGGGGAAGGGTCACAGCGGCAGGCTAGTTAGGCTGCCGCCATGTCGAGCTCCGCGTCCCGCCCGGCTCCACGACCGGCACGGAAGGCCGTCATCCCGGTCGCCGGGATGGGCACCCGGTTCCTGCCGGCCACCAAGGCCGTGCCCAAGGAACTGCTGCCGGTGGTCGACCGCCCGGCGCTGGAGTACATCGTCGAGGAGGCCGCCCGGGCCGGGCTGCCGGAGGTCCTCATGGTCACCGGCCGCGGCAAGGCGGCGATCGAGGACTACTTCGACCGCAATCCCGAGCTCGAGACGGCGCTGGAGAAGAAGGGCGACGCCGGCCGGCTGGCGGCCGTGCACGCCTCCACGAACCTGGCCCAGGTGCACTTCGTCCGGCAGGGCGAGGCCAAGGGGCTCGGGCACGCCGTCCTCCAGGCCGCGGCCTTCGTCGGGAACGAGCCGTTCGCCGTCCTCCTGGGCGATGACATCATCGACGCCCGCGACCACCTGCTCGAGCACATGCTCGCGGTCCAGGCCGAGCACGGCGGCTGCGTCATCGCGCTGCTCGACGTGGGCATGGAGAACATCGACAAGTACGGTGCCGTGGCCGTCGAGCCGGGAGCGCACCCGGCTGTCGACGGCGACGAGGTCGTCACCGTCACGGGCCTGGTCGAGAAGCCCCCGGCCGACGAGGCGCCCAGCAGCCTGGCCATCATCGGCCGCTACGTGCTCGCGCCGGAGATCTTCGAGGTGCTCCGCGAGACCGCCCCCGGCCGGGGCGGCGAGATTCAGCTGACCGATGCGCTGGCCACCCTGGTCGCCCGAGGGGAGCCGGTCCACGGCGTCATCTTCAGCGGGCGGCGCTACGACACCGGCGACCGGCTGGACTACCTCAAAGCCGTCATCCAGCTGGCTTCCGAACGTGACGATCTGGGGCCGCCGCTGCGCGCCTGGTTGCAGGAGTTCGTAGCCGGGCTGCCCGCAGAGGGCGCGTCGCCGTCCTGACGGGGCCCGGCAGGGGCACGATCGGGCGCCGGGGCAGCTGCCCGGACCCGTTGCGGGCCCGGAACAGGTGCCGCACAGGCGGGCGCCGGCGATCGGCGGACGGCACGGCGAAGCGACGGTGGTGAGGATGACCGGCCAGATGGACGACACGGGCGGCAGTACGGGGGAGTCCCGGGCATACCGGGACACCGCTCAGGTGGACCTACGGCACGGTGCCGCGAGCCCGCCACGGCAGCGCGACACCCAGGTGGTCGGTCCGCCGCCCACCGGCTCGGCTGTCGCCGACCCGGTGCCGTCGCCGCGCGCCATTCCCGGTGACTCCGGCCCGGTCGCTGCGCAGGCATCCGAGTACGACCAGATGCGCGCGGTGGAGCGGCATCTCGACGAGATCCTCGCCGCCGTCCCGGAGCCCGACCCGATCGAGCTCGCCGTCCTGGACGCCCAGGGGCTGCTCTGTGCCGAGGAGGTCATCAGCTCGCGCGCGCTGCCGGCGTTCGACCAGGCGGCCCTCGACGGTTACGCCGCACGGGCCGAGGACCTGCTCGGGGCCACCCCGATCGCGCCCATCGAACTGGCGGTGGTCGGGGAGAGCGTCGCCGGCGCCGGCGCGCCGTCGTCCATCGGTCCTGGCCTGGCGCTGAAGGTCACGGCCGGGGCGATGCTCCCGGCGGGCGCGGACGTCGTCGTCCCCGCGGTGTGGACCGATCAGGGGGCGGTGCGGGTGGGCGTGCACGCCGACCCGCCCGCCGGCAGCTACGTCCGCCGCGCCGGGGACGACGTGGCCCCGGGCGATCCGGCGGTTCAGGTGGGCACTCCGATCGGCCCGGCGCAGATCAGCCTGCTCGCCGCCGTCGGCCGGGAGCGGGTGCTGGTGCGCCCGCGCCCGCGGATCGCCGTGCTCTGCGCGGGCACCGAGCTAGTCGACGTCGGCACCGCGCCGGCGCCGGGCCAGATCGTCGACGTCAACAGCTATGCCCTCGCCGCCGCCGCCCGTGACGCCGGTGCCCAGGCCTACCGCTCGGGCATTCTGCCGTCGGACCGGCGGAGGCTGACCGAGGTGCTGGAGAGCCAGCTCCTGCGCAGCGACCTGGTGCTCATCGCCGGCACGTTCGCCAGCGGCGGCTTCGACATGGTCCAGGAGGCCCTCGCCGAACTCGGTGAGATGCGCTTCGGCCAGGTGACCATGCATCCCGGGCCCGCGCAGGGTTTCGGGCGCCTCGGGCGTGACCAGGTCCCGGTGATCTGCGTGCCGGGTGAGCCGGTCGCGGCCCTGGTCTCCTTCGAGGTGTTCGTCCGTCCGGCGATCCGGCTCATGCTGGGGAAGCGGCAGCTGTTCCGCCGCACCGTCCAGGCCATCGCGGGGCAGCCGCTGGTGTCGCCCCTGGGTTACCGCCAGTACCTGCACGGCATGGTCATGCGTCATCCCGACGGCGGATACGTCGTCGAGCCGGTGGGCGACGGCACCGAGGCGCTGCTCGCGCGGATGGCGCGGGCGAACTGCCTCATCGTCATCGACGAGGACGTCACCGAGGTGGCCGCCGGTGGGCTGGTCACCGTGATGCCCCTGCTGCTGGGCGGCTGACCCCGCCCGTGAACGACGCCGTCGTGCATCCCGGCTGGCCGGCCGAGCTCCGCTGGGGACCCGTCGAGCTGCATCCACTCCGGCGGCGTGACGCGGTGGAGTGGAGCCGGCTGCGGCTGGCCAACCAGGACTGGCTCAGCCCCTGGGAGCCCTCGGCGCCGGTTCCCTGGCGCGAGCGGCACAGCCCGGCCGCCTACCGCGGCATGCGGCGCACGGTCGCCCGGCGGGCGCGGCTCGGGACCTCGCTCCCTTTCGCCATCCGGGTGGAGGGGCAGCTGGCCGGCCAGGTGACGGTCGACAACATCGTCCGGGGCGCGCTGCGGTCGGGATACCTCGGCTACTGGATCGACCGCGCGGTGGCCGGGCGGGGGATGGCCTCCCTGGCGGTGGCCCTGGTGGCCGACCACGCGTTCAGCCAGGTCGGGCTGCACCGGCTGCAGGCCGACATCCGCCCGGAGAACATGCCCAGCCAGCGGCTCGTCGAGCGGCTGGGCTTCTCCCAGGAGGGCCTGCTGCGCCGCTATCTGGACATCGACGGCGACTGGCGCGACCACCTGGCGTACGCGCTCCTGGCCGAGGACGTGCCCGGCGGCCTGGTCGCCCGCTGGCGCGCCGGCACGGCACGCTGAGCACGCGCCGAGCCTCGGAGCCTGCGCGGCGGGATAGCACGCTGACCGGAGCGTTCCCCGGTGCCCGCGGCCGACACGCCGTCTCGCGTCACACGGGCAACACAACTCCGCCGCGACACACCGCGCGCCTCCCTCATCCGGGGGAGCCACCTGCTTAATCTGCCGTCGCAAGTGACTGATGTGACGGGTGGTGTTCGTATGGGATCGGGCGTGCTCTTGGCAGCTCTGGTCGTCCTTTGGTTCGTCGTGCTGGTGCCCATGGTGGTGACCCGCGGCGACGCAGAGGGTGGCCGGGCCGAGCTGACCGACTCGGGTCGGACGCTGCAGCGGCGCAGGACGGTGGACCCGGTCGTCCACGCCGCCACCGAACGCGTCTCCATCGACCGCGATGCGCTGCGCACCAGCGGTGAGTTGCAGGTCGACGTGCACGCCCTGCGGCGGCGCACCCTCGGCGGGCTGGCGGCCTTCGCCGTCCTGGCGCTGGGGGGCGCGTTGGTGCTCAGCCCCTGGCTGTGGGCCGCGCAGGTCGTCCTCGACGTCGCGCTGGTGGGCTACCTCCTCGTCCTGCGCAAGGTCGCACGGCGGGAACGGCTGGCGGCCCGTCGGGCGGCACGTGCCGCGGCCCGCGAGGCGCTGCGAACCTCGGCGCGCCCCGCGCCCGTGAAGGTGGACGCCCCGGAGGCCCGCGAGGCCGTCGCGCGGGTCGATCTGCCGCCGCTGCCGCACCCCAGCGTGCCGCTGGCCCCGGTGCATCCGCTGCGCCTCGGGCGGGTCGTGGCGGCCCGGACGCCCGCGCCGGTCGGCTGGCAGTACAGCGCCGTGGTGGGTCTGGACGACGACGACATCGGCTTCGCCGACATCGACGAGTACCAGCCGCGTCGGGTGGCCAACGCCTGACCCCGGTTGCACCACCGTTCTCCGGCGCCGCCCCGATGGTGGCGCCGGGGGACCGGGACGGTAAACTTTCCGTCGAAGGGGCTGTGGCGCAGTCCGGTAGCGCACCTCGTTCGCATCGAGGGGGTCAGGGGTTCGACTCCCCTCAGCTCCACACCTTCGCAGTACGAACCAGCCGACGCCGTCGGGGCAGCAGCCCCGGCGGCGTTCGTCATATCGAGAGCAGGAGAGTCGTGAGCACCGACGACGAGGGAGCGGGCGTCCCCCCGGCCGAGCAGGCGCCCCCTGCGGAGCCGATGCCCCCGGCGGTCCGCTGGCTGGTCCGGCTGGCCGTCGTCGCCGTGGCCCTGCGGTTCATCGTGCAGGGTTTCCGCGAGCAGTGGGCGCCCGCCGACGGGTTGGCCACCGTCCTGCTCTACGCCGCCGTGATCCTCGGTGTCTGCTCCGCCGGCCTCGCGCTGGCCGAGCTCGCCCGCCGTCGGGGGCGCTGACCCCCTCGTCAGGCGTTGCGGAAGTCGGGCGTGCGCTTCTCCACGAACGCGCGGACGCCCTCGATCCCTTCGGGGTCGGCCGCGGACTCGGCGATGAGCTGAGCCTCGTCGTCCAGCTGTTCCTCGAGCGTCCGCGTCGCCGCCCGCCGGACCAACGACCGGGTGCGCACCATCGCCCGCACGGGGCCGGCCGCGATCTCGTGGGCCAGGGCGACAGCGGACCCGGTCAGGACGTCGTCCTCCACGAGCCGGCCGACCAGGCCGAACAGATGTGCCTCGGACGCGTTGAGCGTGCCCCCCGTCAGCATCAGTTCCAGCGCCCGCGGAGCGCCGAGTGCACGGGCCAGCGCCCAGGAGGACCCGCCGTCGGGGGAGAAGCCGATCGAGCCGTACGCGGGTCGGATCTTCGTGGACCGCGCGCAGACCACGAGGTCGCAGGCGCCGACCAGCCCGATCCCCGCGCCCGCCACGGCGCCCTGCACGCCCGCGAGCACGGGCACCGGGCAGTACAGCACCCGTCGGATGACCTCGTGCCAGTCGCGGGCGAGCCGACCGACGAACGCCCCGGCATCGTCGGCCTCCGCGAAGCCGTGCACGTCGCCGCCGACGCAGAATCGCGGACCGTTGCCGAGTACCAGTACCGTGCGCGTCTGGTCCGGACGGTCGGCGAAGGCAGCGGCGAGTTCCTCGGCCAGGGCGGGTGTCAGTGCGTTGCCGCTCTCGGGTCGGTCGAGGGTGATCCGCCAGACGTCTCCGTCGACCTCGGTGAGAACGCTTGGCCGGTCCGGTGCGGCGGTCATCGTCGTCCCTTCGGAGCAGCTGATGCCGTCACCGTAGGACCGGGGACGTGCCGTCGCTCAGCGGCGTCCGGCCGACTCCGCCTGGAGCTCGCCGTCGATCGCGGCCGGTGCGCCGCCGAACTCGTCGGCCACCTCGTCCGCGACGTCCTCGCGCGTCCCGTGCTCGCCGGCGCCGTGCCCGTCCTCGTCCAGGCCCGCGTCGGCGTCGGCCAGCATGCGGTGCCCCGTGGACAGCACGAGGACGGCGACCACCACGGCGGCCGCCCCGACCGCGAAGGGCACGTGGACGTCGAAGTGCTCGGCCAGCTTTCCCGCGGCGAAGGGGGCGAGCCCGCCGCCGAGGAACCGCACGAACCCGTAGGCCGCCGACGCGACCGGCCGCTCCACGGGCGAGACGAGCATGACGGCCTGCGTGGTCAGCGAGTTGTTGATGCCGATGAAGGCGCCGCTCACGACCACCGTGACGACCAGGACGACCAGTCGGTCGGCCCAGATCGACATCACCAGCAGGTCGACGGCGAACAGGCCGAGGGCTCCGTAGAGCGAGCGTGCGGTGCCGAAGCGCGCCTGCAGCCTCGGGGCGCCGACAACGGAGAAGATCGCGACGAGCAGGCCCCAGCCGAAGAAGACGAAGCCCAGCTGGATGGCCGACAGGCCCATGGGGAAGGGCGCGAAGCCCATCATCGTGAAGAAGCCCCAGTTGTAGAACAGCGCGGTCAGGCTCATGGTCAGCAGGCCGCGGTGTCGCAGCGCCTGGATCGGGGCGAGCAGGGACGTCGGCCGGGCGGGCTTGGGGGTCGGGTCGAGCAGGACGACGGTGGCGATCAGCGCGACGGCCATCAGCGTGGCGACGCCGAAGAAGGGCCCCCGCCAGCTGATGTTCCCGAGCAGCCCGCCGAGCAGCGGACCGGCCGCGATGCCCAGGCCCAGGGCGGCCTCGTAGAGGACGATCGCGCCGGCGAACCCGCCGGAGGCCGAGGCGACGATGACGGCCAGCGAGGTGGCGATGAACAGCGCGTTGCCCAGCCCCCAGCCGGCGCGGAAGCCGACGATCTGGTTCACGGTGTCCGAGGCGCCGGCGAGCCCGGCGAAGACGACGATGATCACCAGACCGCTGATCAGGGTGCGCTTGGCGCCCAGCCGGCTCGAGACCCAGTTCGTGCCCAGCATGGCGACCGCGGTGACGACCAGGTAGCTGGTGAACAACAGGGTCACCTGGCTCGGCGTGGCGTCGAGCTGCGAGGACAGGGCGGGGAGGATCGGGTCGACCAGGCCGATGCCCATGAAGCTCACGACGCAGGCGAAGGCCACCGCGTACACGGCCTTCGGCTGCGCGAGCATTCCGGTCGTGGTGGGGGCGTTGTGCGAACTCACGACAGACAGTTGTAGTCGCCAACTATCGGGCGTGCCAGTCCATCCCTAGAACCATGACGGAAACCACATCCGCTGGAGCCATTCGGCGTGCGACAGCGGCTGCCCCGTCAACACCGGCCAGAAGAAGACGTACGTCGCCGCGACCACCGCGACGTAGCCGCAGACCACGCCCAGCCCGATCTGCCGGCGGAAGATGTCGCCGTCCGCTCGGCCCAGGACGTCCTGCAGGACCAGGACCACCGCGAGGACGAAGAACGGAACGACCGGTGCCATGTAGAAGATGAACATCGTCCGGTCCAGGTTGAGGAACCAGGTGCCCCAGCCCGCGGTGATGGCGACGGCGACCGGGATCGCCGCCGGATCGCGGCGCGCGACGATCCGCCACGCGAGCCACAGCGCCGCCGGCACGAACGCGAACCAGAGCGTCGGCGTTCCGACCATGAGGATGTAGCGGATGACCTGCTCGCCGGCCCTGTCCGTGAGCCCCTGCGGATTCCACAGCAGGATCGGCCGCCCGTCGACCAGCCACGACCACGGCCCCGACTCCCAGGGGTGCGGCGTGGACAGGTTGTTGTGGAACCTCAGCCACTCCGCGTGCTGGTGCCAGAGCGAGCGCAGAGCGTCCGGGACGAAGCCGAAGGCCGAGTCCGGGTGTCGTTGCGCCCAGTGCCTGCCCTGCGACGTCTCCCCGAGGAACCAGCCGGTGAACGAGGCCAGGTAGGTGAGCACGGGAAGGGCGCCCAGTGCCCACGCCGCGCCCGGCAGACCGCGGCGCACGACGGTGCGCGACGGGTGCGGCGAGCCCGCATCCCGCCAGGCGGCCCGGTCCCAGCACAGCGACAGCACGGCGAACAAGGCGAGGAACCAGACCCCGCTCCACTTGACCGCGCACGCGCACCCGAGGAGGAACCCGGCGGCGATCCGCCACCCGCGCGGCCCCAGCCGGAAGCCGGTGCCGATCTCGGCCGCCGCCGCGACCCGCGCCCGGACGACGTCGCGGTCGACGACGAGGCACGCCACCCCGGCGACGACGAAGACCTGCAGGAAGACGTCGAGCAGACCGATCCGCGCGAGGGTGAAGGAGAACCCGTCCAACGCGAGCAACAGGCCGGCGACCATGCCGAGCAGCGTCGAGCCGGTGAGCCGGCGGGCCAGCCGGGTGAGGACGACGACAGCGACCGCACCGGCCACCGCCGAGGGGAACCGCCAGCCGAGGGAGTTGTAGCCGAACAGCTGCTCCCCGCCGGCGATCAGCCACTTGCCGAGGGGCGGATGAACGATGAAGGTGTAGCCGCGGTTGTACTCGTGGCCCCAGATCAGCAGCTCGCGCGCCTCGGGCGGGTAGTACGCCTCGTCGAACAGCGGGTCCTGCGGATAGCTGATGCCCCAGAGCCGGACCACGAGGGCCACCAGTCCGAGCGTCCCGGCCAGGATCCACGACAGCCGCCGGTCGGCCGGCAGGGTCGGGACGACGTCGCGCCGGGGCCGGGGGAACGGCCGGCCGCGCACCGGGGTGGCCCGAGGCTGGTGGGACTCCCGGTCCGACCGCTCGGGAGCCAGCACCGCCATACGGTCAGGGTAATGAAGGGACCCGACTGCCCCCGGCACGCGCACGACTCGCGCCCGCCCCCCTGCAGGCGGGTCGGGGAGGCCGGCCGTGACAGGCTCGGTCCGTGAGCGGACGGCTGGTGCTGGGCGGCGCCCCCCTGGGCCAGCCGGGCGACGTCGGTCCGCGGCTGCGCGAGGTGCTGGCCTCGGCCGACGTCCTGGCGGTGGAGGACACCCGCCGCCTGCACCGGCTCGCCTCGGACCTGGGCGTGACCTTCACCGGCCGGGTGGTGACCTTCCACGAGTCCGTCGAGCAGGCGCGGCTGCCCGGCCTGATCGCCGCCCTGGCCGACGGGGCCACGGTCCTCCTGCTCACCGACGCGGGAATGCCGTCGGTCTCCGATCCCGGCTACACGCTGGTCCGTGCCGCGATCGAGGCGGAGGTGCCGGTGACCTCCGTTCCGGGCCCGTCGGCGGTGATCACTGCCCTGGCCGTGTCGGGGCTGCCGGTGGACCGGTTCTGCTTCGAGGGGTTCCTTCCGCGCAAGGGAGGCGAGCGGCGTTCCGTGCTGGCCGGACTGGCCGACGAGCGCCGCACGATGGTGTTCTTCGAGTCGCCCCACCGGCTGGCCGACGCGCTGGTCGATGCCGCGGCCGCCTTCGGCAACGACCGCCCGGCCGCGGTCTGCCGGGAGCTGACCAAGACCTACGAGGAGATCCGCCGGGGCGGTCTCGCCGAGCTCGCCGCCTGGGCCGCCGACGGGGTGAAGGGTGAGATCACCCTCGTCGTCGGCGGTGCGCCCGAGCGGGTGACCGAGCTGGATGCTGGGGAGCTGGCGGCTGCGGTGGCCGCCGAGGAGGCTGCGGGCGCCACGCGCAAGGACGCCATCCGCGCCGTCGTCGTCCGCACCGGTCTGCCCCGGCGCGCCGTCTACGACGCCGTCGTTGCGGCGAAGGTCATCTGACGGGGGGCATCGTTACCGTGTGCGGCGGCACCGCCGCCCTGCGACACCGAACTCCCGGGAGAACGAGGTCATGAGCGATTCCACCCCTGTGCTTGTCCTGACCGGCGAGCGCACCGTCGAACGCAACGACGGCAGCACGGTCACGCACCCGGTGATGACCTGGCATCCCCAGTGGCGTCCGGTCCTGACCGCGTTCGCTGCCTGCAGCCCGCCGGCGACGACGACCCGGCTGGTGGACTGGTACGTCACCGCCGACGGGACGCCCCCCATCGAGGTCTTCGACTGGAACAGCCTGCCCGGCGACGTGGCCGACGGCATGCGCGCCATGGGTGCGTCGCTGTGGCACGTGCCGGTGATCCCCGAGGGTGGCTTCGCTCACCTGACGGGCATGACGCAGCTGTTGGGCCGGCACACCAGTGCGGCCCTCACCGCGCTCGGGGAGGCCCTCATCGAGGCCTCGGGAGGCAGGCAGACCACGGCCATGAAGGTGCCGATCGGCGCCAACGCCGGCCTCCCGGACGGCTCGTTCCCCGTCCACGTCGACGACTGGCCGGCCCGCAACCTGCTCAACGTCTTCACCAAGCCCGCGCCCGACAAGCAGGGCGCGACGCTCGTTCTGCCGCTGCCCGACTACGAGCGGCTGGCGGTCGCCGCGTTCGGGCCTGCGCAGGCAGCGGAGATGATGCGGCGGATCCGTCGCGAGGTGCCCTGGGACCTGCTGCACTACGAGCAGTCGTTCGGCTGGCACGAGAACGACGAGTGGGATCTCATCCGGGCCACCACCGAGGCGTCCATGGTCATCGTCTACGGCGAGGGCGAGGGCTACCTGGTCGACGACAGCACGGTCCTGCACGGCAGGACGGTCGTGGTCGAGCGAGGCGACCGGCTCAACCGGCTCCACCGGCTGACGTTCGACAACGAGCAGTCCTACCTGCTCCGCGCCGCCATGGGCGGCGAGTACCTCTGAGGTTCCGGCGGGCGGCTACAGCCAGCCGTTGCGCTTGAAGCCGCGGTAGAGGAACAAGCAGGCAACCAGGATGGCGAGCAGCACGAGGGGATAGCCGTACCGCCACCGCAGCTCGGGCATGAACCTGAAGTTCATCCCGTAGATGCCGGCGATCGCGGTCGGCACCGCGATGATGCCTGCCCACGCCGAGATCTTCCGCATGTCCTCGTTGTCGGCCAGGGTCGTCCGCGCCAGGGAGGCCTGCAGGATCGACGAGAGCAGCTCGTCGAGGCCGCCCACCTGGTCACGCACCCGGATGGCGTGGTCCTGGACGTCCCGGAAGTACGAGCGCATGGCGTCCGGGACGACGTCGATCTGTCGCTCGGCCAGCTTCTGCAGCGGCACCTCCAGCGGGCTGACCGCCTTGCGCAACGACATCAGCTCGCGCTTGAGCTGGTACAGCCGGCCGATGTCGTCGGTGCGCTCCGGGCTGAAGACGGACGCCTCGAGCTCGTCGACGTCGTCGGTGACGGCGCCGGCGACCTCGACGAAGCTGTCGACGACCAGGTCCGCGACGGCGTAGAGGACGGCCGACGGCCCCAGGCAGAGCAGCTCGCGCTGGTCCTCGAGGCGGGCGCGCAGGTCGGTGAGCCCGGTGTGCTGGCCGTGCCGCACGGTGATCACGTAGTTCGGCCCGAGGAAGACCATGACCTCGCCCGTGTCCACCACCTCGCTCGTGGCGGTCAACTGCTCGTGCTCCACGTACGTCGCCGTCTTCAGCACCATGAACAGTGCCTCGTCGTAGTGCTCGAGCTTCGGCCGCTGATGGGCGTAGACAGCGTCCTCCACGGCCAGCGGGTGCAGCCCGTACCGGTCGGCGATGGCGCCCAGCTCGTCCTCGGTCGGCTCGTAGAGGCCCAGCCACACGAACCCGCCCTGCGCCTTCGCCGTCTCCAGGGCTTTCTCGGCCGCCACCGGCGGCTGGCGCCGTCCGTCCACGTAGACGGCGCAGTCCACGACGACGTCCTCACCGTTGCGGCGGACCGGGGTGGACTTCGGTGCGCCCACGGGCCGCGGTCGCAGCGTCGGCGGACGGTCGGGCGGCAGGCCGACCGGGAGTGACTGCACGTCGCGCGGAGTCTCCGTCCCCGTCATGGCGCACCTCCTGGAGCATCTCGTCCCCGGCGTGCCCGGGTGGGTGCAGCGTAGGCATGCGGTGCCCGGTCACCCGTGCCACGCTGCCCGCGAGGCATCAGCGGCCGGCAGCCCAGGAGGAAGCCGTGGCGACAACGACCCGCCGGATCAAGTCCGTCGAGGACTCCATCCGTGACACCGACGAGCCCGAGCACCGGCTCAAGCGGCATCTGTCCGGCCTCGACCTCGCGGTCTTCGGGATCGGCGTGATCATCGGCACGGGAATCTTCGTGCTGACCGGCGAGGTGGCCAAGACGACCACCGGGCCGTCGGTGGCGCTCTCGTTCGTGGTCGCCGGCGTGGTCTGCGGCCTCGCCGCCGTCTGCTACGCGGAGTTCGCCTCCACCGTGCCGGTCGCCGGGTCTGCCTACACGTTCTCCTACGCGACCCTCGGCGAGTTCGTCGCCTGGATCATCGGCTGGGACCTCGTGCTCGAACTGGCGCTCGGCGCGGCCACGGTCTCGGTCGGCTGGTCGGGCTACCTCAACCAGCTCCTGGGCGACCTGGGGATTCCGCTCCCCACCTCGATCGCCGGGGAGGAGGCGACGGTGAACATCCCGGCGATCCTCATCGCGTTGGTGATGACCGGCGTCCTGATCCTGGGCATCAAGCTGTCGTCCCGGGTCACGTCGGTGATCGTGGCGATCAAGATCGTGATCGTGCTGCTCGTCATCGCCGTCGGGATCTTCTACGTCAAGGCGGCGAACTACACGCCCTTCGTTCCGCCGGCGCGACCGACCGAGACCGGCAGCGGATGGACGGCACCGCTGATCCAGACCCTCTTCGGATTCGCGCCCAGCACCTTCGGCGTCGGCGGGATCCTCGCCGGGGCGGCGATCGTCTTCTTCGCCTTCATCGGCTTCGACATCGTCGCGACCGCGGCCGAGGAGACGAAGAACCCGGAGAAGGACCTCCCGCGCGGAATCATCGGGTCGCTGGTGGTCTGCACGGTGCTCTACGTGGCGGTCTCGCTGGTCGTGGTCGGCATGCAGCGCTACACCGAGCTGTCGACGGAGGCGCCGCTGGCCGATGCGTTCCGCAGCGTCGGCCTGCCGTTCTTCTCCGGCGTCATCTCCGTCGGCGCGCTGGCCGGGCTGACCTCCGTGGTCATGATCCTCATGCTGGGCCAGTCGCGGGTCCTGTTCGCCATGAGCCGTGACCGGCTCCTGCCGCCGGGCCTGGCCGCCGTCCACCCCCGGTACGGAACCCCGTACAAGATCACCCTGATCACGGGCGTGGTGGTGGCCGTCCTGGCCGGCCTGGTGCCCCTGGGCACGCTGGCCGAGCTGGTCAACATCGGCACGCTGTTCGCGTTCGTGCTCGTCTCGATCGGGGTCATCATCCTGCGCCGGACCCGCCCGGATCTTCCGCGCCCGTTCCGGGTGCCACTGGTTCCGGTGATCCCGGTCGTCTCGGCGCTGGCCTGCGTCTACCTGATGCTCAACCTCCCGGGCGAGACCTGGGCCCGGTTCGGGATCTGGATGGTGATCGGCGTCGCGCTCTACTTCGCCTACGGACGCTCGCACAGCCGGTTCACCACCCCGGGAGGACGGGAGGACGCCGCAGCCGCGAACGCCGCGCGCCGCCGCTGAGCCCTCACCCCCAGGGGTGAGAGCCCGTTTCCGCCTCTACAGCGAACGCCTGATCGGGCCGAGCTGACCGGTGATACCCGCAACCGGTCAGGGAGAGCTCCGTGGCGATCAGCGTCCTCGATGTCCGCGACACCGTCGTTCCCTCCGGTGTCCGCGTGCCGTGGCTGCGCCTCGTCCCGACCCCAGTCGCCCTCTCCGGTTCGACCACCCGCCGACTGCCCCTCACCGTCCTCGGCGCCGGCCTGCTCGGCATCGCCGAGTCCCTCGGCCTGCTCGCCCTCGCCCTCACCGGGCTGGACGGCGTGCTGTCGTCCCCGGTGCGGCTGCCCGGCTGGCTGGTGGGTGTGGGCCTGCTCGTCCTGGCCGGCTGGATCGTGCTCTCCGCCGGTGGCGGCGCGGCCCTCATCGACGGCGCGGGCCGCAGGCTGGTCCTGATCGTCGCCTCCGCCGAGCTGGCGCTGCTCGGCGCCCTCGTCGTCGTCGCCACGACGTCCTCGGCGCTCGCCGCCGCGCCCGCCGGCCTGCCCCTGCCGCTGCTGCTCCTGATGGCCGTCGCCGTCCCCGTCGCCAAGCTGCTGCTCGTCGGTTCGCCCTCGGCGGTGCGCTGGATCGCGCAGGGCCCCCGGGTCCGTGAGCGCCGCGTCGACCCCGTCGCCGCACACCGGCTCGTGGCCACGCTGACCCTCGGTCTCATCGGCGTCTCCCTCGCCGCCGTCGCCGTCCTGGTGCCGGCGCAGGGTGGCGGGGCGAACGAGCCGGCGTCGGCCGTCTTCACCCAGCACTGACCCGCCGCGCCGCCCGCCCGGCGAACGGGCTGGACGACGCTCACTACGCTCATGCCGTGAATCGGCACATCCTCACCGCCGTCGCGTGGCCCTACGCCAACGGCCCGCGGCACATCGGCCACGTCTCGGGTTTCGGCGTCCCCTCCGACGTCTTCAGCCGGTACCACCGGATGGCCGGGAACAAGGTCCTCATGGTCAGCGGCACCGACGAGCACGGAACGCCGATCACCGTGGCCGCCGACGCGGAGGGCATCACGCCGCGACAGATCGCCGACCGCAACAACCGGATCATCGTCAACGACCTGGCCAGCCTCGGGCTGAGCTACGACCTGTTCACGCGCACGACGACGGCCAACCACGCCGCGATCAGCCAGGAGATCTTCCTCGGGCTGCTGAAGAACGGCTACGTCTTCCCGAAGACGACGCTCGGGGCGATCAGCCCGTCGACCGGCAGCACCCTGCCCGACCGCTACATCGAAGGCACCTGCCCGATCTGCGGCTACGACGGCGCCCGTGGCGACCAGTGCGACAACTGCGGCAACCAGCTCGACCCGACCGACCTGATCAACCCGGTCAGCAAGATCAATGGCGAGACGCCGAAGTTCGTCGAGAGCGAGCACTACTTCCTCGACCTGCCGGCGTTCACCCGCGCGCTGGGCGACTGGCTGGGCACCCGCAAGAGCTGGCGCCCCAACGTCCTCAACTTCAGTGTCAACCTGCTCGACGACCTCAAGCCGCGCAGCTACACCCGCGACATCGACTGGGGCGTCCCGGTGCCGCTGGACGGCTGGCGCGACCGGTCCGACAAGCGCATCTACGTCTGGTTCGACGCGGTGGTGGGCTACCTGTCCGCGTCCATCGAGTGGGCCCGTCGTTCCGGTGAGCCCGAGGCGTGGCGGCAGTGGTGGCAGACGCCGGAGTCCGATGCCTACTACTTCATGGGCAAGGACAACATCGTCTTCCACTCCGAGATCTGGCCCGCCCAGTTGCTCGGCTACAACGGCGAGGGCGACAAGGGCGGCAGCAACGGCTCGCTCGGCCGGCTCAACCTGCCCACGGAGGTCGTCTCGAGCGAGTTCCTCACCATGGAGGGCCGCAAGTTCTCCTCCTCCCGGCAGGTCGTCATCTACGTGCGGGACTTCCTCGCCCGCTACGACGCCGACGCACTGCGGTACTTCATCGCCGTCGCCGGCCCGGAGAACCAGGACACGGACTTCACCTGGGCGGAGTTTCTCCGTCGCAACAACGACGAGCTGGTGGCGGGCTGGGGCAACCTGGTCAACCGCACGGTGTCGATGGCGGCCAAGAACGTCGGTGCGGTCCCGACGCCGGGTGAGCTGACCGAGGGCGACCGCGCGCTGCTGGCGACGACCTCCGGCGCCTTCGCCCCGATCGGTGACCTGCTCTCGCGGAACCGGCAGAAGGCCG
>JAOPWJ010000052.1 GCA_025965715.1 Blastococcus sp.
CCCCGAGGGCAACGAGAACCCCGACCTGCCGACCGGAGGGAACGAGGTCGCTACCACAGAACTGCGGGTGCTGTCGGAGTCCGCGCCGATGCCGTTCCACATCGAGACCGACCAGGCGGCCTCGGACGACGTCCGTTACCGGTACCGCTACCTCGACCTCCGCCGGCAAGGACCGGCGCGCGCGCTCCGCCTCCGGTCCGAGGTGAGCCGAATCGCCCGCGGCGTCATGGCCGGGCACGGCTTCGTCGAGGTGGAGACGCCCAACCTCACCCGCTCCACGCCCGAGGGCGCCCGCGACTTCGTCGTCCCGGTGCGGCTGCAGCCCGGCTCGTGGTACGCGCTGCCGCAGTCCCCGCAGCTGTTCAAGCAGCTGTTGATGATCGGTGGGCTGGAGCGGTACTACCAGATCGCGCGGTGCTTCCGCGACGAGGACTTCCGCGCCGACCGGCAGCCGGAGTTCACCCAGCTGGACTTCGAGATGAGCTTCGTCGATCGCGACGACGTCCTGGTGATCGCCGAGGACGTCGTCCGTGCGCTGTGGCGGGAGCTGGCGGCCTACGACGTCCCGGCGATTCCGCGGATGACCTACCACGAGGCCATGGACCGCTTCGGGTCGGACAAGCCCGACCTGCGCTTCGGTACCGAGCTCACCGAGCTCACCGACTACTTCTCCGACACCCCGTTCCGCGTCTTCCAGGCGCCCTACGTCGGCGCGGTCGTCATGCCGGGCGGTGGGTCGCAGCCGCGGCGGGCCTTCGACGCGTGGCAGGACTGGGCGAAGTCGCGCGGGGCCCGCGGGCTGGCCTACGTGACGATCGCCGAGGACGGCACCCTGGGCGGCCCCGTGGCGAAGAACATCTCCGACGCCGAGCGTGAGGGCCTCCTGGCGGCGGTCGGTGCGAAGCCCGGTGACTGTGTCTTCTTCGCGGCCGGCGCCCGCCGGACGTCGCAGGAACTGCTGGGTGCGGCGCGCAACGAGATCGCCAAGCGGCTGGAGCTGATCGAGCCGGGGAGCTGGTCGTTCCTGTTCGTCGTCGACTTCCCGATGTTCGAGGAGACCGAGGACGGCTCCTGGACCTTCATGCACCATCCGTTCACCTCGCCCACGCCCGAGTTCCGGGACTCCTTCGCCGAGAACAAGGGCGCTGCGCTCTCCGACGCCTACGACATGGTGATCAACGGGAACGAGGTGATGAGCGGGTCGGTGCGCATCCACGACGCCGCCCTGCAGGAGCGGGTGTTCGAGACCCTCGGCATGTCGCGGGAGGAGGCGCGGGAGCGGTTCGGCTTCTTCCTCGAGGCCTTCGCCTACGGGCCGCCCCCGCACGCCGGCGCCGCGCTGGGCTGGGACCGCCTGTCGGCGTTGCTGACCGGGGTGGAGTCCATCCGCGAGGTCATCGCCTTCCCGAAGACGGGCGCCGGGTTCGACCCGCTGACCGGTGCTCCGACGCCGATCACCGAGGCGCAGCGCAAGGAGGCCGGCATCGACGCCGCACCTGCGGAGACGAAGCCGGATGAGCCGCCGCTCCCCGGCGAGCAGGGCGCGCCGGGACCCACCGACCCGAGGACGTAGGCGGGTCGCAAGACCCTGGCCGCGCGGTTCCGCCCGGCGGAGCATCCACCGGGTGGACCTGCTCGTCGCCCTGCGGCCGGAGGACGGAGCCGACGCGGCCGAGGCGGACCGGCTGGGCCGGCAACTGCGCAACGAGCTGCGGTCCCTCGACGTCGACGCCGTCCGGCCGGTCGATCTCGGGGCGGCCCCGCCGGGGGCCAAGAGCGGAACCACGGCGTCGCTCACCGAGCTCCTGGTCACCCTGAGCGCCGGCGGCGGCGTCTTCGTGACGGTCATCGCCACCATCAAGGACTGGCTCGGCCGGCGCGGCGGCGGATCCACGGTCACGGTGACCATCGACGGCGACACGCTCGAGCTCAGCAGTGCGACCCCGGTCGAGCGGGCGGAGCTGATCGATACGTTCGTCCGCCGTCACCGACCGGCCTGAGCGATGTCCGCCGGCCGCAAGGCACTGGTGGTGGCCACCTACCGCTACACCGACGGCGGGCTCAGTCGGCTCGCCGCCCCCCAGCACGACGCGGAGGCGTTCGCGGCGGTGCTGAAGGACCCCGAGATCGCCGGTTTCGACGTCACGACGCTGGTCAACCAGGCCCACCACGTGGTCGGCGAGGCCATCGCCGACTTCTACCGGGACTGCCGGCGGGACGACCTCACGCTGCTCTACTTCTCCGGTCACGGCCTCAAGGACGACGAAGGCCGGCTGCATCTGGCCATGACGAACACCCGGCGCGAGGCGCTGATGTTCACGGCGATCTCCGCCGCTCAGCTCAACGAGGCCATGGACGCGTGTCCTTCCCGGCGCAAGGTGCTGATCCTCGACTGCTGCTACAGCGGCGCCTTTCCGGCCGGGCGGACGGCCAAGTCCGACGAGGGCGTGCAGACACTGGAGCGCTTCCAGGGCAAGGGGCGCGCCGTGCTGACCGCCTCCGACGCCACCCAGTACGCCTTCGAGGGCGACGACCTCAGCGGCTCCGGCAGCTCCTCGGTGTTCACCCGGTATCTGGTCGAGGCCATCCGCAGCGGAGCGGCCGACCTCGACGAGGACGGCGACATCGCCCTCGATGAGCTCTACAGCTACGTCCGGGAGAAGGTCGTCGCCGAGGTTCCCCAGCAGCGGCCCAAGAAGCAGGAGGACGTCGACGGCCGCATCGTCATCGCCCGCAACGTGCACTGGACGCTGCCCGCACACCTCCAACACGCCCTCGACAGTCCGATCTCCGCCCAGCGACTCAGCGCCGTCGAGGAGCTGGCGCACCTGCACCGGGTCGGCAACGACGTCGTCCGGGCCACCGTGGCCGGCCGCGTCGCGGCGCTGGCCGACGACGACAGCCGGTCGGTGTCGGCTGCGGCGACGGCGTTGCTGGAACGGCTGGACGGAGGAGCGGGCGCCGCCCCCGGGCAGCGGCTGCCGGTCCAGCGAGGCTCCGCCCCGGCACGTGTTCCCGCTGCGGCTGCCCCTGCCCCTGCCCCTGCCCCTGCCCCTGCCC
>JAOPWJ010000064.1 GCA_025965715.1 Blastococcus sp.
CGTCGACATCCCGTCGATGGGCCCGGAGGGCACCCCACCGCCGCGGGCGGACCTGCCGCTGCCATGGGCGGTGGAGGAACGGCACGGGTGGGTCTGGGTCGCCCCCGACCGGACGACGGCCCCGCACCCGCCCCGGCCGTCGGCGGACGTCGTCCCGGAGCCGGCGCCTGCACCACCGGCGCCCGCCGGGCCGGTGTTCGGGAACCTCGACCCGTCGCTGGAGCACGCCTGGCATCCGGTCGCGCTGTCCCGGGAGCTGAAGCCGGGGGGATGGCTGCAGGTCCGCCTGCTGGGTCGCACCTGGACGCTGCGCCGGGGCGAGCGGGATGTGTCGGCCGAGCCACCGGCGTTCGGCGTCCGGGAGCGCTTCGGGCTGGTCTGGCTCGCGCCCGCCGAGCCGGTCGACGTGCCGCTGGAGCTGCCCGAGGCCGCCGACCGCCGGTTCGTGACCGGCTGGCTGACGCCCGAGCGCTCAGCCGGGCCGGCCGCAGCCATCGCCGACGGCTTCCTCGACGTCGCGCGCTTCCCGTTCGTGCACGGCGCGCACTCGGGCCGCGGCGGGATCCTCGGCGACGCGGACGAGCCGGCGGGCGGCGCCTTCGCCGTCGAGTACGAGCCCGGCGGTTTCACCGGCGTGCGGGACCAGTGGTTCCACGACCCGACCGATGCCGAGATGGTCGCCGGACGGCGTTCCCTGCGCCGACGTCGCCGCGCCACGTACGTGTACCGGGCGCCGTTGCAGCTGCGGCTGCGGCTGGAGTTCCTGGACTCCGGAGCGGCGACGACGATCCTGTTCCTGCTGCAGCCCGAGGACGTCGACTCGACGCGGATCTATACCCGCCTGCTGCTCAGCTCCGGCGCCGGGCTGCCGCTGCCGACGCCGGGCACGGTCGCCGCCGCGGTGGCCTTCGAGCACGGGCTGCTGTCGGAGGACCGCGAGCTGCAGCTGGTCATGGCGGCGGCCGGCCTGCCCCTCGATCCGCGCGACGAGCTGCACGTCGGCTCCGACCGGCTGGGAGTCGCGCTCCGGCGGGTCCTGGGTGACTTCGCCGCGGCCGGGCGGCTGCGCAGGGCCGCCTGAGTGGCTAGTCCCCCGTCAGCTCGGCTCCGCAGGCGGGGCAGCGGGTGGGCGGGTCCTCGTCGGCCAGCCGGCCGCAATCGGGGCAGACCCGGGGCAGCCAGCAGGCCGGGTCGCCGTGCTCGACCGGCTCCCGGGCCGGGCCCTCGCTCGGCTCCGTGCTCACCGCACCAGCGTGGCACGGCGCCGCCGCCATGTCCCCGTCGGCTGGGATGCTGGGGGCGTGCCACCTCCCATCCGCCGCCGTGCCGCCCTGACCGCCGCCGTTCTGGGGGGGCCGGTCGGCTTCGTCGCGCGTGCCGCCTGGGGTCTGCCCACGGCACTCGGCGCGCACCGCCGCCGCCTCCGCCCGCTGGTCGCCGGATCGCCGCACTTCTGTGACGGAAAGTTCCACAACACGCTCGAGACCCCCGCGCTGGCGCCGGCGAACACCCGGGACGGCCTGCTGCGCCAGTGGCACGAGGAGCGGCACGTCGGGCTGCCCGGCGGGCCCATCCCGCTGGCGGCGACCAGCTTTCCGGCCGGGCCGGCGGAGCTGGCGGTCACCTGGCTCGGACACGCCAGCGCGCTGCTGGAGATCGACGGCGTTCGTGTGCTCCTCGACCCGGTCTGGGGCCACCGCGTCTCGCCGTCCCCCGTGTTCGGGCCGGCCCGCCTGCACCCGGCGCCGGTCGAGCTGGCGGAGCTGCCGCCGGTCGACGCCGTCCTCATCTCCCACGACCACTACGACCACCTCGACCTGCCGACCGTGCGCGGGCTGCTCGAGACCCAGACGGCACCGTTCGTCGTTCCCCTGGGCATCGGTGAGCACTTGCGCAAGTGGCACGTGCCGGAGGACCGGATCGTCGAGCTGGACTGGGACCAGGCGCACCGCATCGGGGCGCTGACCCTCACCTGCACCGAGGCGCGGCACTTCTCGGGGCGGTACTTCCACCGCGACACCACGCTCTGGGCCTCCTGGGCGATCACCGGGCCCCGGCACCGCGTCTTCTTCGGCGGCGACACCGGCTACACCCCCGCCTTCGCCGGCATCGGCGCACGGCTGGGCCCCTTCGACCTGACGCTGCTGCCGATCGGCGCCTACAACGACGCCTGGCACGCCATCCACATGGACCCGGAGGAGGCCATGCGCGCGCACGGCGACCTCGGCGGCGGGGTGCTGCTGCCCATTCACTGGGCGACGTTCAACCTGGCCTTCCACCGCTGGGCCGAGCCGGTGCAGCGGCTGCTCGTCGCCGCCGAGCGGGTCGGTGCGCGGGTCGTCGTCCCGCGGCCGGGCGAGCGGATCGACGTCCTGGACGCGCCGGAGCCGGTCGACTGGTGGACGGCGGTGGGCTCGGCGGCCGACCGGCCCGAGGCCGTGCCCGCACAGGGCATGGGGACGTCGGTGCTGGCGCGAGCGGCGACCCGGCTGCTGTCCCTCCTGCCGCACTGACGGAGCACCCGCCTCCACGCTCACGGGGCGGGTGCTCCGGGAGCGCGGGGTCCTTGTTCAGCGCAGCAGCTTGGACATCCGCCGGTCGGCCAGCGGCTTGCCGCCGGTCTGGCAGGTCGGGCAGTACTGCAGCGAGGTGTCGGCGAAGCTGACCTCACGAACCGTGTCCCCGCAGACCGGGCACGGCAGGCCGGTGCGGGCGTGCACCTGGAGCCCCGAGCGCTTCTCCCCCTTCATGGTCGCCGCCTTCTGGCCCTGCTGGCGGTCCAGCGCGTCGGCCAGCGTCGTCCGCATCGCGTCGAAGAGACGGACCAGTTCGTCGTCGTCCAGCTTGTCGGCCATCTTGAACGGCGACAGCCGCGCGGCGTGCAGGATCTCGTCGGAGTAGGCGTTGCCGATGCCGGCGATCAACGTCTGGTCGGTGAGGGCCCCCTTCACCTGACCGCTGCGCGAACTCAGCAGCGCGACGAACTGCTCGCGGTCGACGTGGAGCGCGTCCGGGCCCAGCCGGACGATGCCGGGCACCTCCGACGGCGACCGGACGACGTAGATCGCCAGCCCCTTGCGGGTGCCCTGCTCGGTGAGGTCGAAGCCCACCCCGCCGGAGGCGGGTCCGTCGGCACCGCCGGCGTCGAGGTGCACACGCAGCGCCAGCGGACCCTTGCCCGGCTTCGGGGGCGCCGAGGGCAGACCGGTGCGCCAGTGCAGCCAGCCCGCCCGCGCCAGGTGCACGATCAGGTGCAGTCCGGAGACGTCGAGGTCGAGGAACTTCCCGTGCCGCGCGGCACCGGTGATCTCCAGTCCGCCGAGCGCCGACAACGGCGGATCGAAGGTCTTGATCGCCTGGACGCCGGCCAGGTCGGCCCGGACGAGCACGTGGCCGACCGCGTTCTCCCGCAGGAACGCGGCCAGCGCCTCCACCTCGGGCAACTCGGGCACGCGACCATGATCCCCGCGCACCCGGCCGGGGGCGAGGCTTCCTCCCCCGACCGGGTGCGGGATCAGCGCCCGAGCGCGGTGGCCATCCGGTCGACGATGGTCTCCAGCACCGGGCGGGGGGTGGCGAAGGTCAGGCGTACGTGACCTGCTCCGGCCGCCCCGCACGCAGGACCGTCGATCAGGGCCACTCCGGCCCGCTCCAGGAAGAAGTCGCCCGCGGAGCCCTCGATGCCCAGCTGGCGGCAGTCCAGCCAGGCGAGGTAGGTGCCCTCGGGCATCGTGTAGCCGACCTCCGGCAGCCGGTCGGCGAGGAGCTCGCCGAGCAGCCGCCGGTTGCGGTCCAGGTAGGCGAGGACGCCGTCCAGCCAGGCCTCTCCGCCGTCGAAGGCGGCGGTGTTCGCGACGACGCCGAGGTTCGCCGCCCCGTGTGCCGCGAAGAAGCCGACCTCTCCCCAGTGGGCCGCATCGGCCTGGTTGGACACCAGGAACTGCGCCGCCTTCAGCCCGGGCAGGTTCCATGCCTTGGACGCCGACGTCGCGGTCACCGTGTGGCCGGCGGTGACCGTGGACAGGGACGCGTAGGGCCGGTGCGCCCCGCCCGGATAGACCAGCGGCGCGTGGATCTCGTCGGAGAACACTCGGACGCCGTGCCGCTCGACGACCTCGGCCAGCGCCAGCTGCTCGTGCTCGGAGAAGACGCGGCCCACGGGATTGTGCGGACTGCAGTGGACCAGGAGCCCACCCCCGGCGGCGAAGGCCCGGTCCAGCCCGTCGAGGTCGTAGGTCGCCCGGCCGTCGTCCCCGGGAACCATCGGTACCTCGATGATCTCCCGCCCGAGCAGCCCGGGAACGAGGAGGAACGGCATGTAGGCCGGGGTCGGCAGCACCACCGGGCAGCCCGGCCGCGTGAAGTGCTCGATGGCGGCCTGCAGCCCTGCGAGGACGTCGGGCAGCGGGGTGATCCACTCGGCCGGCACGTCCCAGCCGTAGCGGCGCGACTGCCAGCCGGCGCACGCCCGCGCCATATCGAGCGCTGCGGCGGTCGGGAGGTAGCCGAAGACCCCGGAGTCGACGGCGGCGTGCAGCGCCCGGCTGACCACGGGCGCCGTTCCGAAGTCCATCTCGGCGACGAAGGCGCCGATCGCGTCGCCGAACCGGGTCCACTTCAGGCTGCCGGCCGACCGCAGCGCCTCCTCGGTGAGGGCGTCGAAGGCCAGTGGCAGGCCGGCGGGGACGGCGTCGGTCACCCGCTGAGTCTCCCCCGCGACCGCTGCGGCGCCGCTCAGACCGTCGCGTCGGCGCGGACCTCGACCGTCGCCCCCGGCTCATGGCGGGCCTGCGCGGCGACGGCCGCCGCGACCGCCGCGGTGACGGCGGGGTCGAAGACGCTCGGGATGATGAAGTTGGCGTTCAGCTGGTCGTCGCGGACGACGGCGGCCAGCGCCTCGGCCGCGGCGAGCAGCATCCCGTCGCTGATCTCGGTGGCCCGGGCGTCGAGCAGCCCGCGGAAGACGCCGGGGAAGGCGAGCACGTTGTTGATCTGGTTCGGCAGGTCCGAGCGCCCGCTGGCCACGATCGCGGCGTACGAGCGGGCCCGCACCGGATCCACCTCCGGCGTCGGGTTCGCCATCGGGAAGACGACGGCACGCTCGTTCATCCGGGCGAGGTCCTCGACGGCGAGGATGTTGCCCGCGCTCACCCCGATGAAGACGTCGGCGCCCTGCAGCGCGTCGGGCAGCTCGCCACGCACGCACGCCGTGTTCGTCTGGCGGGCCAGCTCGAGTTTGGCCCCGGCCAGCCGCTCGTCGTCGGGCGAGAGGATGCCCTCCCGGTCCCACACGAGCACGTTCCGCACGCCCGCCTTGAGTAGCAACGAGACGATGGCGGTACCGGCCGCGCCGCCCCCGGCGACGACGATCTTCACGTCGGGCAGCTGCTTGTCCACGACCCGCAGCGCGTTCTTCAGCGCGGCCAGGGCGACGATCGCCGTCCCGTGCTGGTCGTCGTGGAAGACCGGGATGTCGAGCTTCTCGCGCAGGCGGGCCTCGATCTCGAAGCAGCGCGGGGCGGCGATGTCCTCGAGGTTGATGCCGCCGAAGCCGGGGGCGATGAGCTCGACGGTGCGCACGATCTCGTCGACGTCCTGGGTGTCCAGGCAGATCGGCCAGGCGTCGATGTCGCCGAACCGCTTGAACAGCGCCGCCTTGCCCTCCATGACCGGCATCGCCGCGCCCGGGCCGATGTTGCCGAGGCCGAGGACCGCCGAGCCGTCGGTGACGACGGCGACCGTGTTGCGCTTGATGGTCAGACGGCGGACGTCCTCGGGCGTCTCGGCGATGGCCAGGCAGACCCGGGCGACACCCGGCGTGTAGGCCATCGACAGGTCGTCGCGGTTGCGCAGCGGCACCTTCGAGCTGACCTCGATCTTGCCGCCGAGGTGCAGCAGGAAGGTCCGG
>JAOPWJ010000092.1 GCA_025965715.1 Blastococcus sp.
CCTGTCCAGCACCCGCACCTTCCCCCTGAGGTCGTCCTTCCGGCCCAGCTACAACATGGCCGTCAACCTCGTCGGCTCGTTCGGCCGCGCGCGGGCACGCGAGCTGCTCGCGTCGTCCTTCGCGCAGTTCCAGACCGACCGCTCGGTGGTCGGGCTGGCCCGGGCCGCCGCCCGTCACGAGCAGGAGGCGGAGGGGGCCGCCGCCGAGATGCAGTCCGACGGGGGGGACGTCGGCGAGTACGCGCAGCTGCGGCGGCAGATCGCCGACCGGGAGAAGGAGCTGTCCCGCGACTCCCAGGCCAAGCGCCGCATGGAGGCCGCCGAAGCCCTCGCCGCGCTACGACCCGGCGACGTGATCCGCGTGCCGTCGGGACGGCGGCAGGGCCTGGCGGTCGTCCTCGACGCCGGGATCACGGATCTGGCCGACCCCCGCCCGCTGGTGCTCACCGAGGACAAGTGGGCCGGCCGCCTCGGCTCGGTCGACTTCCCGACGCCGGTCAGCGCGCTGGCCCGGGTGCGGGTGCCGAAGAACTTCAACCATCGCAGCCCGCACGCCCGACGCGACCTGGCGGCGACCCTCCGCAACGCCCGCGTCGAGAACGACCTCGGCGCGCGCCGGATCAAGAACCGGTCCGCGGCCGCCGACGACCCCGTTCTCGACGACCTCCGCCGGGCCCTGCGCGCCCATCCGGTGCACGCCCTGCCCGACCGGGAGGACCGGGTGCGGGTGGCTGAGCGCTGGCTGCGCGCGGTCCGTGAGGCCGACGGGCTGCAGCGCAAGATGGCCGAGCGCACCGGCTCGCTGACCCGGCAGTTCGACTGCACCTGCGACGTCCTCGAGGAACTGGGCTACCTGGTGCCGGAGATGGCGCCGCTGGTGCCGGCCGACACCGAAGTGATCGGCGCGGTGGACGACGTGCCCGTCGTCACCGACGAGGGCCGGCGGCTGGCCCGCATCTGGTCGGAGGCCGACCTGCTGGTGGCCGAGTGCCTCCGCTCGGGTGCGTGGCGCGGCCTGACTCCGACCGAGTTGGCCGCGGTCACCTCCACGGTGGTGTTCGAGGCGCGGCGGGACACGCCGGGGCTCCCCGCCGTGCCGGCCGGGAAGGTCGCCGCCGCGATCGGGGAGATGCGGCGGATCCGCGACCGGCTGCAGGACCTCGAGGGCCACCACGGGGTGCCGGTCACCCGCGACCTCGACCTGGGCTTCGCCTGGGCGGCCTACCGATGGGCGGACGGGCAGGGTCTGGACCGGGTCCTGGCTGGGGCGGAGCAGGCCGGCACGGAGCTCTCCGGGGGCGACTTCGTCCGCTGGTGTCGCCAGCTCATCGACCTGCTCGACCAGCTGGCCAAGGTGGCCGAGGACCCGGTCGCCTCGGTCGCCCGCGCCGCCGTCGGCCGGGTCCGGCGCGGCGTGGTGGCCGTCGCCGTCAGCGGGTGAGCAGCGCCTGTCGTCGCTCCGCCGGCCCGCGGTGTGGGGCACAATTCCGAGGCCTGGCGACCGGCGGACGTCGGGTCGCGGACCGGACCCGGGAGCAGTCATGACCGAACCGCCGCAGGGCGACGAGCGCCGTCCTCCGCCGGGGCCGCAACAGCCCTCCGGGCAGCCTGTCCAGCAGTTCCGGCAGCCCCCCTACGGGCAAGCCCCTCACGGCCAACCTCCTCACGGCCAACCAGCCCAGCCGCGCCAGCAGCCGGGGACCCCGCAGCGGTACGGCCCGCCGCCGCCGTTCAACCGCCCCTATGGCGAGGCGCCGGCAGGCTCCGGGCAGTTCCTTCCGCCCGGCCAGTACGGAGCCCCGCCGCAGGCGACGCCTGTCCAGCCGTACGGACCGGGTTACGGCTCTGGGCCGGGCTACGGTCCCGGTCCCGGTTACGGGCCCGGGGTGTCGCAGCCCTATGGGGCGCCGGTGAAGAAGTCGCCGATCGGGCTCATCGCCGGCGTCACCGCGCTGCTCCTGCTGCTCATCGCCGGCGGCGTCGCCCTGGCCCTGACGCTGGGGCCGACGGTCCTGAGCCGCACTGCAGTGGAGCGGGACGTGGCGGCGCAGTTCGAGCAGATGGAGGGGGTCGCCGTCGACCTCAGCTGCCCCGAGGAGATGACGGTGGAGTCGGGAGCCGAGTACTCCTGCACGGGCACGACCGCCGACGGTGAGGCGGTCACCATCGCGATCCAGATCGCCGACTCGCTGAACGGGAACTACACCTGGACCGAGGTCTGACCTTCTGCCCGGTCCAGCGCGTCAGCGCACGGCGCCGGGCGGCCAGCCCAGGGCCGCACCCAGTCGTTGGAGCGAGGACTCCAGACCGTGCGCGGCGGCCAGTTCGGCCAGAGCTGTCGCGTGCGCAGGAACGCGGGGGAGCGCGCCCTCGATCGGCGGCAGGTCGATGTCACAGGCCACCGCCACCACGACCGGGGCCGCATCGAGATACGCGGCCGCGGCATGCATCCTCTTCAGCACGGCGGCGGTCAGGGGCGGCTTCGGGACGACGGTCCGCGCGACGGCCGACCGGATGCCGGCCAGGTCGCCGAACTCGTTGATGAGCGCCGCCGCCGTCTTGGCGCCGACCCCGGCCACTCCGGGCAGTCCGTCGCTCGGGTCGCCCCGGAGCACCGCGAAGTCGGCGTAGGCGCGGCCGGGGATGCCGTACTTGGCGGTGACCGCCGCCTCGTCGACCCTCTCGATGTCGGAGATCCCGCGCGCGGTGTAGAGCACGCGGATGCCGCGCGCGTCATCGACCAGCTGGAAGAGGTCCCGGTCGCCGGTGACCACGTCGACCGGCCCCCGGGCGCGGGTGGCCAGGGTCCCGATGATGTCGTCGGCCTCGAATCCCGGAGCCCCGACCCGGTCGATACCGACGGCGGCGAGGACGTCGATGAGCACCGGCACCTGCGGGCCGAGCTCGTCAGGCACCTCCTCCCCACCCGCGGGCGCCACCCGGTGGGCCTTGTAGGAGGGCAGCGCGTCGGTGCGGAAGGCCGGCCGCCAGTCGTCGTCCCAGCACGCGATGAAGCGGTCGGGGCGGTGGGTGATGATCAGCCGCGCGCTCATGTCGAGGAACCCGCGCACTGCGTTGATCGGCCGGCCGTCGGGCGTGGTCACGCTGGTGGGGACGCCGTAGAAGGCCCGGAAGTAGAGGCTGGCCGCGTCCAGCAGCATCGTGGTCACGATGGCGGACGGTAGCGGTTCGCCGATGAACCCGGAGCGTGGCCGGCCGGCTGGCTACTCTGCGGCTGTGGCGACCGATACGGCGACCGATACGGCGACCGAACCCCTCGTGAGCATCGAGCGCGTGCATGCCGCGCGCGAGGTGGCCGGCGAGCTCGGTGTGGACCTGCTCGTGGTGACTCCGGGCTCCGACCTGCGCTACCTCTGCGGGTACAACGCCCATGCCATGGAGAGGTTGACCGCACTGGCGGTGCCGCGGCGGGGGGAGCCGTTCCTCGTCGTCCCGAAGCTGGAGGCGCCCATGGTGGACGCCGGCCCGGCCGGCGCCCTCGGGCTGGACGTGCTCGCCTGGGAGGAGACCGACGACCCCTTCACACTGTTGGCCGGCGCGGCCATCGGGCGCCTCGGGTCGGCGCCCGCCCGGGTGGCGGTCGGTGCGCGTTCCTGGGCCGAGCACGCGCTCGGTGTCCAGGCTGCACTTCCCGGAGCGCGGCTGGAGCTGGCGAGCTCGGTCGTCGACCGGCTGCGCATGGTGAAGTCAGCGGCGGAGGTCGAGGAGCTGGCGCTGGCCGGCGCCGCGATCGACCGGGTGCACGCGCGGATGGCCGACTGGCTGCGGGTGGGGCGCACCGAGGCCGAGGTGGGCGCGGACATCGCCGCCGCGATTCGCGCGGAGGGGCACGTCGGCGTCGACTTCACCATCGTGGGCTCGGGCCCGAACGGGGCGAGCCCCCATCACGAGCTGTCCGGCCGCACGGTGCGGGCCGGTGACCTCGTGGTCGTGGACATCGGCGGGGAGACGGCGACCGGTTACCGCTCGGACTGCACCCGCACCTACGTCGTGGGCGGTTCCGCCGACGCGGAGGTCGCGGAGTGGTACGGCGTCCTGCAGGAGGCGCAGCGAGCCGCCACCGCCGCCGTCCGGCCCGGGGTCACCGCGGAGGCCGTCGACGCGGCCGCGCGCACGGTCATCGACGACGCCGGCTGGGGGGAGCACTTCATCCACCGCACCGGGCACGGCATCGGGCTCGACACCCACGAGGCGCCCTACATCGTGGCGGGCAACGATCTGCCGCTGGTGCCGGGCATGGCCTTCTCCGTGGAGCCGGGCATCTACCTGGCCGGCCGTTGCGGCGCCCGCATCGAGGACATCGTCGTCTGCACCGAGGACGGCGTCCGCATCCTGAACGACGGTCCCCGTGAACTCGTCGAACTCCCCGGCTGAGCCGGGCGGCCCGGCCGCCGACGTGGACCGTTCGCTGCTGGCCGCGCTGGCGAGGGACGGGCGGGCGAGCTACACCGAGCTCGCCGAGAAGGTGGGCCTGTCGGTGTCGGCGGTGCACCAGCGGGTGCGGCGGCTGGAGCAGCGCGGGTTGATCACCGGATACCGCGCCATGCTGGACGCGCGCATGCTGGGGCTCCCGTTGACAGCGTTCGTCTCGATCACGCCGATCGACGTCGCCGAGCCCGACGACGCCCCGGCCCGCCTCGCCCACCTGTCCGCCATCGAGGAGTGCCACTCGGTGGCCGGTGTGGAGAGCTACATCCTCAAGGTGCGAGTGGCCTCACCGGACGCGCTCGAGCATCTGCTCCAGGACATCCGGGCGGCGGCCAACGTCACCACCCGGACGACGGTCGTCCTCTCCACGTTCTACGAGGACCGACCACCGCTCTGACCGGATCTGCGGCATCAGCTCAGGGCCAAGTGGTACGGTTTATCGTACGACTTGCCGATAGGGGTGCCATGTCCGTCACTGCGAGCGAAGCGCGTCAGCGCTTGTTCCCTCTCATCGAAGAGGTGAACGACGATCAGGTCGCCGTGGAGATCGTCTCCAAGAAGGGCACGGCGTACCTCGTCTCTGCCGACGAGTACCGGTCCTTGAAGGAGACCGTGTACCTCCTGCAGTCACCGAAGAACGCGCAGCGTCTGCGCGAGAGCCTGGCAGATCTGCGAGCCGGCCGCACGGAGTCCCACGACCTGACCGAGTGAGGATCGTCTTCACCACGCACGCCTGGGACGACTACGTCAGCTGGTCCGACGACCGGAGGATCGTGAGGCGAATCAACCGCCTCGTCCAGGAAGCAGCCCGCGATCCGGGCAGCGGTACGGGCAAGCCCGAGCGGCTCAGCGGTGATCTCTCCGGCTACTGGTCCCGCAGAATCGATCAGGAGCACCGGCTCGTGTACACGGTCGATCGAGAGCAGCTCATCATCGTGCAGGCGCGCTACCACTACTGAGCAGGTGCACTTCCTCATCCGGGCGGGGCCAGACGTGCCGCCCGGGCCGGCGGCAGAAGACGAGTCGGGAACGCCCGTTGCCTGCGCCGGCTGGACAACTCTTCGAACGTGTGTTCGAATCGCGTCATGCGATGGGACGCCCAGCGGCTGGACGCGGACGACGACGCCATGCTGCCCGGCATGCCGAGCATCCGCGGTCTGCTCCGGAGCATTCAGGTGCCGGAGTTCCCGAGGCTGACCTTCCACGAGGTCCGCGCGAGGAGCGCCCTGAACCACGTGCCCGGCGAGTCGGCGATGCCGTTCCCATGGACGATCAATCCGTATCGCGGATGCAGTCATTCCTGTGTCTATTGCTTTGCTCGAAGAACGCACGAATGGCTGGAGTTCGACTCCGGCCGCGACTTCGACACCCAGGTCGTGGTGAAGACCAACCTGGTCGAGGTCCTTCGCAAGGAGCTGGCCCGGCCGTCCTGGCAGCGAGAACACGTCGCGCTCGGCACCAATACCGATCCCTACCAGCGTGCCGAAGGCCGGTACCGCCTGATGCCAGGAGTCATCCGGGCGCTCGCCGAGAGTGGGACGCCGTTCTCCGTGCTCACGAAGGGCACGCTGGCCCGCCGGGACATTCCGTTGCTCTCCGCAGTCTCGCGCGACGTGCCCGTCGGCTTCGGCGTCTCGATGGCGATCTGGGACGACGACCTGCACCACGCCCTCGAGCCGGGCGTGCCCACCCCCCGCGCCCGCCTCGACCTGGTTCGCGCCGTCGCCGACGCGGGGCTGCCCTGCGGCGTCTTCCTCGCGCCGGTCCTGCCGGGCCTCACCGACGGGGTGGAGCATCTGGACGCTGCATTGGCCGCGGTGGCTGCCGCCGGTGCGACCGGGGTGACGGTCATCCCGCTGCACCTGCGTCCTGGGGCCAGGGAGTGGTTCATGACCTGGCTTGGCCGCGCGCATCCACACCTCGTGTCGCACTACCAGCGGTTGTACGCCCGGCGGGCCTACGTGCCGGCCGAGTACCGCACGTGGCTCACCGAGCGCGTGCGGCCGCTGCTGGCGCGGCACGGGCTCGACCGCCAGAAGGGCAGTGCTGCACGAGGCGTCGACGCGGGAATCGCGACAGGCGTGCCCGGCGACGAGGAAGTCGGGTTCCCCGCAGGGAGCCTGCCGACGGGCGGGCTCCCGGGCGTGCGGCCGAAGGGGAAAGCGGCGGCCACCACGCCCGAGCGCCCGCCGGCCGTCGACGTCGAGCAGCTGTCGCTCCTGTGACCGGGCCGAGCGCCGGAAACTGTCCTACCCCGGCCGGTCGCTCCATGCGTTGGAGGTGGTGGGTTCGGGGACGGCTGACGGTGACCGAGCGTCGCCGCGTGCCCGCCGCGTGCCCGCAGCGTGAAGAACCTGCGCTGCCTCCGTCGCGTCGAGCGAGGCACACCCGCGGTCGTCAGCCCGCGAGGCGGGGTGCCCCGGCCGTGCGGGCGGTGCGGATGACCGACCGCGCCGCCCGCACCGCTCCGCGGGCCGACACCGGTGGCGCGCCGGCGGCGAGGGAGAGCCGGCGGAAGGAGTCGTAGGACAGTTCCCGGTAGGCCAGGGCCAGCCCCTCGACGCCTTCGCGCTGCGAGGGAGCCGCCGTGGCCCGAAGGTGCTGCGCGGTTCGCATTGCATGCTTGGTGAACGTCACCTGGAGCGCCTGGTTGGACAGCCGGCCACCGATACGCGAGTCCAGGCCCGGTCCCCGCCGCAGCGCGGGCAGCACCCATGGGCTCTGCGCCAGGGCCGGGAAGCGTGACCGCACCTCCTCCCAGGCGTGCCATGCCGTCAGTGCCCCGGCAGCGGCCCACGACCCGTCGTCGGTCGTCAGCAGCAGTCGGCGGGCGCTCGCACGCACCTGGTCCCGGCGCAGCGACCGGAACTGCCCGACCGGCGCGGGCCAAGCCAGCGCCAGGGCGCACCAGGCGACCGTGCGCAGGTGCTCGGGGTCGTCGCTGCGCACTTGGGTCAGCGGACGCAGGTCCAGCGCCGGCGGATCGGGCTCCGGCGTGGCTACCCGACTCAGCGCCAAGCCGCCGTATCGCGCGACCTTGCTGTACAGCGCCACGGTGGCCGGCTTCCACCCGCGCGCAGCGGCCAGGGGGTCGAGCCCGGTCTCGGCGAGCTCGTCCGGGCCGATACCGAGCTCGAGTGCGGCGTCCACCAGTCGCCGCCATTGGGCTTCGTATCCCTCCGGCGGACGGATACGCCGCCAGGCGCGTGGCGGGGGAGGTGCCGGCATGTCGGGCAGGGGCCGCTGCCACTCACCTCGCATGACCGAATACTACCGTTATGCCTAACAATTCGGCGACGAGAACTTGGCGTCACCTGCCGAACTCGGCCCTCGCCGCCCTCCGGGCGGCAGTGCAGCAATTGCGGGCGGGGAGAGGACGGCGGTGTTGGACCACTGGGGGCGGGACCGAAGGTCCCGTCGAGAAGATTTCGTATACCTCTTAGGGATAACGGTCCATGGTGATGGCGCCCGAACCCGCCGAGACCCGTGACCGGCGATCCTTCATCGCTGCCTGCATCCCACCGCGCAGGCAGCGGCCAAGCGCACCGGTTAGATTTCCGGCCATGTACACGGCCAGCTGGCGCGACGTCGTCCGCAGCAATCTGTACGGGCCGTCACCCGATCCGCGCGACCGCCCCTACCGGTCCATCATCCGCGTGGCCCTGGCGGTGTTCCGGCTGTTCCGCTTCCGGTTCGACGTCCGGGGCTCGGAGCACGTCCCGGCCAGCGGCGGCGCGATCATCTGCAGCAACCACGTCAGCTACTTCGACTTCACCTACCTGGGCCTCGCCGCCCTGCCGCAGCACCGCCTGGTCCGGTTCATGGCGAAGGCCGCGGTCTTCGACAACTGGTTCGCCGGCCGCTTCATGCGCGCCATGAAGCACATCCCGGTCGACCGGAGGGCCGGCACGGCCGCCTTCGAGTCCGCCGTCCGCGCGCTCAAGGACGGCGAGATCGTCGGCGTCTTCCCCGAGGCGACGATCTCCGAGAGCTTCGAGCTCAAGGAGTTCAAGACGGGTGCGGCGCGCATGGCCATGGAGGCCGGCGTCCCGCTGCTGCCGACCGTGCTGTGGGGCAGCCAGCGCGTCTACACCAAGGGCCGCAAGCGCGACCTCACCCGGGGCACCCCGATCCGGATCCACGTCGGCGAGCCCTTCACCCCCGCCCCCGGCAGCGACCCGGTCGAGGTAACCGCCGAGCTCAAGGCCCGGCTGACCGAGCTGCTGGAGCACGCCCGGGCGACCTACGCCGGGGCGCCCCGCTCCCCCGACGACACCTGGTGGGTGCCCAAGGCGATGGGCGGCACCGCGCCGACCGTCGAGGAGGCGGCCGCCCTCGAGGCCGAGCGCAAGGCCGCCAAGGCAGCCCGCAGGGCGGCCAAGGAGCGCTGACGCGGGCCACTAGGCTGCCTCGCATGGCGAAGAGCGACGGCACGGACGCGAAGGTCAAGGCGCGGGAGAAGGCTGCCAAGCAGGCGGAGAAGGCGACCAAGAAGGCCGGGCGGCGCGAGAAGCTCACCCAGCTGCGCACCGCGTTCACGATGACGCGCAAGGCCGACGGCCGGCTCATCCCGCTGCTCGTCCTCGCGTTCCTCGTGCCGTTCGTGCTCCTGCTGGCCCTGGGCCTGGTGGTCGGCGGCCTGTTCATCATCTCGTTCACGCTCTTCGGCATCCTGCTCGGCGGCGTCGCGGTCATCGCCGTCTTCGGCCGTCGCCTGCAGAGCTCGCAGTACACCCAGGTCGAGGGCCAGTCCGGCGCGGCCGCCGCGGTCATCCAGAGCATGCGCGGCGACTGGCGGGTCACCCCGGCCGTCGGCTACAGCAAGGAGGCCGACCTCGTGCACCGCGTCCTCGGTCGCCCCGGTGTCGTGCTCGTCGGCGAGGGCAACCCGCAGCGGGTCGGTCGGCTCATCGCCGTCGAGAAGAAGAAGCTCGCGCGCTTCGCCGGCGACGTGCCCGTCTACGACATCCAGGTCGGGGACGACGAGAACCAGGTGCCGCTGCGCAGGGTCGAGAAGCACTTCGCCAAGCTGCCGCGCAACATCAAGCCCAAGGACGTCAACGTCCTGGACCGCAAGCTCAAGGCGATGCCGGGCGGCCTGCCGATCCCCAAGGGCCCCGTCCCGGGCATGGGCGGCCACCAGAAGCGGCCCAAGCAGCGGTAGCCGCTGCTCAGCTGTCGTGCACCACGACCGAGCCGCTGAGCCGGTCGTGGATCCCGCGTCCGTCGCGGTCGAAGACGATCGCCGGGACGAACAGCGACAGCAGCGCCGTACGGATCAGCGCCGGCACGAAGCCGAGGCGGGCCGGGTCGCCCACGAGCGGACGCACCCGGAGCTTGAACAGCCGCATGCCGGGGGTCTGCCCGACGAGGGCCAGGCCGATGACGTTGACGACGGCCAGGACGACGAGCGGGGCGATGGCCGCCTGCGCCGAGGTGTCGTTGAGGTCCTTGGGCAGCGGGTCGATGAGGCGGCCGATGAGCGCCGAGGCGAGGGCGTCGATCAGGAACGCCGCCATCCGCACGCCCCACGACGCGACGGCGCCCCTGCCGCTCTCCGGCAGGCCGATCCGCGAGCCCCGGTACTCCCCCGGAGCGCGCGCGGGTGAGGTCCCGAGGTCCTGCATCCAGGTCTGGGTCCAGCGCGCCATGGCTCAAAGGTAGCGGCGCGGCTCAGGGCCCGCCCGTCCACGCCAGCGCCTGCGCCCACGCCTCAGGGGTGTCGCAGTCCCACCACGGCGGCGGGTGGCCCGGGAGCTCGACCCGGACCGCGTCGACAGCCCCCGTCGCAGCCCGCAGCCGCCCACCGGCCACGACCGGCGGCAGGGCGTCCCGCAGCAGGCCGGCGTCCCAGCAGGACAGCAGCGGCTGGTCGCGACCTGCGTCGTCGACCGCCATCGCGCTCCCCCGTCCCGCGGCCTCCTCCAGCACGCGCAGGGCGGCGGGGGTCAGGAACGGGAGGTCAGCAGCCAGGAGGAGCACGCGCGGTCCCCGTACGCCGGCCAGCCCTGCCGCGAGCGCCGCCAGCGGCCCGCCACCGGCCGGTTCCTCGCGCATGAACGCGACGGCGCGACAGGTCGGCCGGGTCGGTCCGACGACGACCACGGGACCGGTCAGCGCGGCCAGGACGCGGTCGAGCAGGGGGACCCCGTCGAGCAGCAACCGCGTCTTGTCAGCGCCCCCGAGCCGGGTCGAGCCGCCCCCGGCCAGGACCACCGCGGGCGTGTCGGACACGTGTCCACCGTACGCACGGCGGAGCTCTGTAACAGCCACGAAACACCGCAGTCACGAGCCGCTCACGGCGTCTGGATAGGGTCGTCGTGACGGTCACCCATATCGACAGCCCGGAGGGCACGTGTTCAAGGACGCCGACGAGGTCCTGAGCTTCATCAAGAAGGAGGGCGTCGAGATGGTCGACGTCCGGTTCTGCGACCTCCCCGGGGTGATGCAGCACTTCACCGTTCCGGTGAGCTCGTTCGACGAGTCGGTCTTCACCGACGGCCTCGGCTTCGACGGCTCGTCGGTCCGCGGCTTCCAGGAGATCCACGAGTCGGACATGCTCCTGCTCCCGGACCCGACCACCGCGGTGCTGGACCCGTTCCGGGTCCGCAAGACGCTCATCCTCAACTTCTTCATCCACGACCCGCTGACGGGTGAGGCCTACAGCCGCGACCCGCGCAACGTCGCCAAGAAGGCCGAGGCCTACCTCGCCGGCTCGGGCATCGCCGACACCGCGTTCTTCGGTGCCGAGGCCGAGTTCTACATCTTCGACAGCGTCCGCTTCGACACCCAGTCGCAGCACAGCTTCTTCCACATCGACGCGGAGTCCGCGGCGTGGAACACCGGCGCGGAGCAGGCCGGCGGCAACCTCGGCTACAAGATGCGCCAGAAGGGCGGCTACTTCCCGGTCCCGCCGAACGACCACTACGCCGACCTGCGCGACGAGATGGCCGTGCAGCTCGAGGCCGCCGGCATGCAGGTCGAGCGCGGCCACCACGAGGTCGGCTCCGGTGGCCAGGCCGAGATCAACTACAAGTTCGACTCGCTGCTCAAGAGCGCCGACAACATGATGCTGTTCAAGTACATCATCAAGAACACCGCCAACGCGGCCGGCAAGACCGTCACGTTCATGCCGAAGCCGATCGCCGGCGACAACGGCTCGGGCATGCACTGCCACATGTCGCTGTGGAACGAGGGCGCTCCGC
>JAOPWJ010000100.1 GCA_025965715.1 Blastococcus sp.
CCGCGGCGGCGAAGTCGGCCGCCAGCCAGTCGTGGGCCTCGCGCAGCAGTGCCCACACTCGCTCCACGTGCACCCGGGTCGTGGCGGGGGAGCCGATGGCCACCCGCAGGACCACCTGGCCACGGACGTTCGTGTGGGTCAGGAAGACCTCGCCCCCGTCGTTGAGCCGCTCCAGGAGCGTCATGGTGGCGACGTCGTCGTCCACTCCGTCGGCCCACCGGGGACGCAGGCAGACCAGCGACAACGGGTGCGCGGCCGCGACGTCGAAACGCTCGTCGCCGTCGGCCCAGGCGGCGAGCTCCTGGGCGAGGGCGACGTGCCCGCGGATGTGTGCGCGCAGGCCCTCCGCGCCGTACCAGCGCACCACGAACCACAGCTTGAGGGCCCGGAAGCGACGGCCGAGCTCGATCTGCCAGTCCCGGTAGTCCACGGCCGCACCCGCGTCGGTGGTGGCGTTGCGCAGGTACTCGGGCAGGATCGCCAGCGCGCCGGTGAGGGCCGCCCGGTCAGCGACGTAGAACAGCGTGGCGTCGAAACCGGTCAGCAGCCACTTGTGCGCGTCGGTGGTGTAGCTGTCGGCCCATTCGACTCCTGCCTGCAGCGGCCGGAGTTCGGGGACGAGTGCGCTGACCCCGGCGTAGGCGGCGTCCACGTGCAGCCAGACGCCGTACTTCTGGCAGACCGGGCCGAGCTCGGCGAGCGGGTCGACGGCTGTCGTCGACGTCGTCCCGACCGTGGCGCAGACGAGGACCGGCGTGAACCCGCGGGCGATGTCACGCTCGAGCCGGGCGGCCAGGGACGCCGGCCGCATGGCCAGGTCGGCGTCGACCTCCACGATTCGGATTGCGTCCGATCCCAGACCAGCGATGCGCACCGCCTTCTCCATCGAGGAGTGCGTCTCGGCACTGACGTACACGGTCGCCGTCTCCGGCTCGACGCCGTGGCGCACGGTGGCCCCGCCGCTGGCGCGGTGCAGGGCCGCCAGCAGGGCACCCAGGTTCGCGCAGGAGCTGGAGTCCTGGTTGACGCCGCCGCCGGTGCCGCTGGAGCGGAAGGAGGCCGGCAGGCCCATGAGGTCGGCCAGCCAGTCCAGCACGTGCTGCTCGAGCTCGGTGGCCGCCGGGCTCGTGACCCAGGACATGCCCTGGACGCCGAGTCCGGCCGACACCAGGTCGCCGAGCACGGAGGGGCCTGAGGTGTTGGCCGGGAAGTAGCCGAAGAAGCCGGGGTGCTGCCAGTGGGTGATCCCCGGTAGAAGGACCCGGTCGATGTCGCCCAAGATGGCCGACATCGGCTCCCCCTGCTCCGGCGGCGAGGGGGGCAGGGCAGCGCGGACGTCGCCGGGGGAGACCTGTGACCGCACCGGGAAGGACTCGACCCGCGACCAGTAGTCGGCGATCCAGTCGACGACCTCGTGGCCGTGCTGCCGGAACTGCTCGGGGGTCATGTGCGGTGCTGGCTCGGTCACCCCACCACCGTATGGGCAGCGGGGGGCCACGTGCCGGTCCGGGGAGGGACCGGTTGACGCGCTGCTGGAGGGCTCGGGCTGGCGTGGACGTCGAGGCGCCCGACGACGTGACCATTGGCGGCGGCATCGCAGGCCGTCGATCGGGCGGGTCGTGACGCGTGCCGCGCGCGCGGCCATGTGGGTGCCCCCGGTGCGACTCGAACGCACACTGCGCGGGTTTTGAATCCGCTCCCTCTGCCGATTGGGGTACGGGGGCGCGCCGGAGTGCCCGGCTGCCCGAGCAGCCTAGCGGGGCGGTGTCGGGCTCCTCAGTGGCTAGGCTCTTTTCCCGTGAGCAGCGAGCCGATCCGTGTCCTGATCGCGGAGGACGAGGCGCTCATCCGCCTCGACCTCAAGGAGATGCTCGAGGAGGAGGGGTACACGGTCGTCGCCGAGGTGGGCGACGGCCAGCAGGCGGTGGACAAGGCCGGTCAGCTGCGCCCCGACCTCGTCATCCTCGACATCCAGATGCCGGTCCTCGACGGTCTGTCGGCCGCCGAGCAGATCGCGGGGGCGCGGATCGCTCCGGTCATCGTGCTCACCGCCTTCAGCCAGCGGGAGCTGGTGGAGCGGGCCCGCGACGCCGGCGCCATGGCATACCTCGTCAAGCCGTTCTCGAAGAACGACCTCGTTCCTGCGATCGAGGTGGCCCGCGGCCGGTTCGCCGAAATGACGGCTCTGGACGGTGAGGTGCGCACACTCGAGGAGCGCCTGGAGACCCGCAAGACCGTCGAGAAGGCCAAGGGCCGGCTCATGGTCGACCAGGGGCTCACCGAGGCGGAGGCATTCCGGTGGATCCAGCGGACGGCGATGAATCAGCGAACGTCGATGAAGGCGTTGGCCGAGACGATCCTCGCCACGGAAAGCGAATCTGAGGATCCTCCCGCCTGAGGAGTCGGCGTCACGGGCCGCGAAGATCCTTGGCGGAACGCTGTGTTGACGCCGCGTTTCGTGCAGTTGTCGCACGCGGTTCGCACATCACGACCTCATCACGGTGCCTGCGGGCACGGGCGTTACCCCGGTTCGGGGAGTTACGTTCGGCGCACCGATCGGGCGACCGAGTGGCGGTTCGCCTTGGCGTCTCCGACCATTCGGCCGCACAGAACACTGGGAGTTCCTTGATGCGCACTGGCACCACTGCCCGCTGCATCGCCGTCTCCGGTGCCGCCCTGCTCGCCCTCACCGCCTGTGGTGGCGGCGACAGCGGAAGCGGCGCCACGACTGACAGCGGTGAGAAGAACGTCAACGTCTACGGCACCGATGGCAACATGGGTAACGCCCTGGGCAAGGACTTCGACAAGAACGGCGCCCTGGCGGGGATGAAGGGCACGACGCCCCTCACCGACCTCGCGCAGGACTTCAAGGACCGCCTCGTCGGGGTGGACCCGAAGCTGCAGGACTACAACTACGCCGGCGAGACCTACGACGCGGCGACGATCATCGCGCTGGCCGCCCAGATGGCGGGCACGAACGACGCGAACGTGTTCAAGGCCTACGTCAACGGCGTGACCTTCGGTGGCGACAAGTGCACGGACTTCGCCTCCTGCCTCGAGATCATCAAGGCCGGCGGCAACCCCGACTACGACGGCGCCTCCGGGCCCCTGAGCTTCGCCGACGCCGGCGAGCCGGCCAAGGCCAGCATCGGGCTCCTGCAGTTCGGCAGCGACAACAAGCTGGACAACGACAAGACGCAGTTCGTGCTCGCCGGCGACGAGGAGAACGCCGCCACCGACGAGGGCCCGGCCATCGCGACCGGCGCGGCCACGGGCGGTCCGCTGACCATCGGCACCCTGCTGCCGCTGACCGGTGACCTCGCCTTCCTCGGCCCCCCGGAGGTGGCCGCCTCCAAGCTCGCCGTCCAGGACATCAACGCTGCCGGCGGCGCGCTCGGCCAGCCGGTCAAGCTGGTCGAGGGTGACTCCGGTGACGCCTCGACCGACACCGCCACCCAGACCGCTGACCGCCTGCTCCAGTCGGGCGTCAACGCGATCATCGGTGCCGCGTCCTCCACGGTGAGCCTCACGGTCATCGACCGGATCACCGGCGCCGGCGTCATGCAGATCTCGCCGGCGAACACGTCCGACCAGTTCACCAACTACGACGACAACGGGCTGTACTTCCGTACCGCCCCGCCGGACGTTCTGCAGGCGCGCGCACTGGCCGACCTGATCGGTGGCGACGGCAACAACACCGTCGCGATCCTTGCCCGCAACGACGCCTACGGCACCGGGCTGGCAAAGAACACCGTGGAGAACCTGGTCTCGCAGGGTCTGTCCGAGGGCGACGTCAAGAACGTCACCTACGACCCGACGGCGGCGAACTTCGACGCGGAGATCCAGCAGATGGTCGACTTCGCCCCGGACGCGATCGTGGTCATCGGGTTCGAGGAGTCCTCGAAGATCATCCAGGGTCTCAACGCTCAGGGCATCGGCCCCCAGCGGTGAGTCCGGCCGGGTCCATCTGACTCGGCAGCCCCACCACAGTGGCCCGGCACCGAGAGGTGCCGGGCCACTGTGCTGTCCGCAGGAGCCGCGGGACGACCCCCGCACGACGGAGGCTTCGTCGAGCGCAACGTCGCGGCCCGCTACTACTGGGCCGCCAGTGGGCCGCTACTGGGCCTTGGCCAGCGTGCCGAGGTAGAGCTCGATGACCTTGGGGTCGTTCATGAGCGACTGCCCCGTGTCGGTGTAGGCATTGCGCCCCTGGTCAAGGACGTACCCGCGGTCGCAGATCTGCAGGCACCGGCGAGCGTTCTGCTCGACCATGATGATCGACACCCCGGTGGCATTGATCCGCCGGCAGCGGATGAATACCTCGTCCTGATACGCGGGGGAGAGCCCGGCCGACGGCTCGTCCAGCAGGAGCACCGACGGGTCCATCATCAGCGCCCTGCCCATGGCCACCATCTGCCGTTCGCCGCCCGACAGCGACCCTGCCTTCCCCTTGCGCCGCTCACCGAGCAGCGGAAAGAGGTCGATGACGTAGTCGAAGCGCTCCTCGAAGCTCTTGGGGCGCAGGTAGACGCCCATCTGCATGTTCTCCTCGATGGTCAGCGAGGGGAACACGTTGTTGTTCTGTGGCACGTAGCCCACGCCCAGGGAGACCAGCCGGTGCGCCGGGGCCGAGGTGATGTTCTCGCCACGCAGGCTGACCGTGCCCGAGCGCACCGGGATGAGACCGAAGAGCGCCTTGAGCAGCGTGGACTTGCCGGCGCCGTTGGGGCCGATGATCCCCACGAGCTCGCCGTCCTGCAGATAGAAGTCGCAACCCCGCAGGATGTTCACACCGGGCACGTAGCCGGCGACCAGCTCGTCGGCGCGGACGAGGGATCCTTCCGCGAGACGGACGTGCTCCTCGCGCGTGGCCGCCCGCTCCGCGGGCGAGAGCTCGGCAGCCGGCGGCGCCTCGGCGGCGGCCCGGGTGAGGTCCTCGCCGCTCTCGTCCACCTGGAACAGGGGCTCGCTCATGGGGTGGTCCTCTCGTCGTCCGCGCGTGTGCCGTCGGAGCGCAGGACCTCGCCGTCGCGCTTCGCCTCGCGGGCGATGGCACGCTGGGCTTCGGCCAGCACCTGGTCCTCCTCCTCCGCGGTGAGTGGTGCGTCGTGGTGCGCGCCCAGGTAGGCGTCGACGACGGCCTGGTTCTGGCTGATCGACTCGGGCGGCCCCTCGGCGATGACCCGCCCGGCGGCCATGACGACCACCCAGTCGCTGATGTCCCGGACCACATCCATGTCGTGCTCGACGAAGATGACGGTCATGCCCTGCTCGCGGAGGTCCTTGACGTGGCCCAGCAGGCTCTGCGTGAGGGCCGGGTTCACACCGGCCATCGGCTCGTCGAGCATGACGACCTCGGGATCGCTCATGAGGGCGCGGGCCATCTCCAGCAGCTTGCGCTGACCGCCGGAGAGCGTGCCGGCGAAGTCGTCCTTCTTGGCGTCCAGCTTGAACCGGCGCAGCAGATCCATGGCCTTCTCGGTGTTCGCCTTCTCCTGCGCCCGCCACGTACCGGGCACCAGCGCCTTGAGAAAGCTCTCCCCGCTCTGGCCCTGCGCGCCCAGCAGCATGTTCTGCAGCACGCTCAGCCGGGACAGGGCCTTGGTCAACTGGAACGTCCGGACGACGCCCAGCCGGGCCACCTGGTGCGGCGCGAGCTTGCCGAGCGACCGCCCGTTGAACGACCAGGTGCCGGTGTTCGGCTGGTCGAAGCCGGTGAGCAGGTTGAACAGAGTGGTCTTGCCCGCACCGTTGGGCCCGATCAGGCCGGTGATGCCACCGCGCTGGATCTCGAGGTGGTCGACCGACACGGCGGTGAGACCGCCGAAGGTGCGGGTGACATCGTCGACGACGATGGCCGGGTCGGGCTTGGCGACGCCGACCTCCCAGGGCAGGCCGCGCAGCGCCCTCTGGGCGAGCCGTCTCGGCGCGTCCTCGGCGGCCGGGGCCTGTGCGGGCATCGCGTGGGCTCCGGTGGCCCGGGAGGGTTCAGCGGGCATCGAGCATCACCTCTCGTCGGTCACCGAAGATGCCCTGGGGGCGGAACACGAGCAGCAGCATCAACCCGATACCCACCAGGACGAACCGCAGCTGTGCGACGTCGGTGGAGGACAACAGCCCTTCGGGGATGATCCCGTTGTCGATGAGCAGCCGCAGTCCGGTGTCGGTGAACTGCAGGATGAACAGCAGGACGATCGCCCCGACGACCGGTCCCAGCACGCGGGCTGCGCCGCCGAGGATCAGGACCGCATAGGCGAGGAATGTGTTCGCGTTCTGGTACTGGTCGGGGTTGGCCGACCCGGTGGCGACGGCGTACACCATGCCGCCGAAGGCGCCGATGACACCGCCGAGCACCAGCGACTGCATCTTGTAGGCGTACACGTTCTTTCCCAGGGCGCGGACGGCGTCCTCGTCCTCACGGATGGCCTTGACCACGCGCCCCCACGGACTGCGGACCAGGAGCCACACCAGCAGGCAGAAGATCGCCACCAGCAGCCAGCCGACGGCGGTCACCCACAGTTCCCCACCGCCCCAGGTGGTGCCCAGGAGGCGGAACCGCCGGTTGGTGTCCCATGGCGACAGGCGGACGAAGCCGCCGTTGAACGCCGAGATGCCCTGCGTGCCGTTGGTGATGGGCGTCGCGGAGACCGACCGGAACAGCAGTCGCAGCCCCTCGGCCGCCGCGATCGTGACGATCGCGAGGTAGTCCGCACGCAGTCGCAGGGTCGGCAGGCCCAACAGCAGCGAGAGCACCACCGATGCCGCCACGCCGATCACGACGCCGAGCCAGAACGGCAGCCCCCAGTTGGTGACCGATACCGCGATGCCGAAGCCGCCGAGCATGGCGAAGGCGATCTGACCGAAGTTGAGCAGCCCGGTGTATCCGAAGTGCATGTTCAGCCCGATGGCCAGCAGGGCGTAGAACACCGCCTGGAAGCCGAGTGCGGACTTCCCGGCGATCGCGATGGCGTTGAGGAGCTCGCCCATGTCTCAGCCGATCCGTGCGCGGCTTCCCAGGATCCCCTGGGGCCGGATGACGAGGATGACGATCAAGAGGAGCAGCCCGCCCACGTACTTGACGTCGCTGGGGATGACCAGCGTCGAGACCTGGACGAACACGCCCACGATGACGCTGCCGACCAGGGCGCCGTACGCCGTCCCCAGGCCGCCGAGGGTCACGCCGGCGAACATGAGCAGCAGCAGCCGGAAGCCCATGTCCCACTGGACCTGGTCGGAGAGGCCCAGCAGCACCCCGCCCAGGGCCGCCAGTGCCCCGCCCATCATCCAGACGACGAGGATGACCTGGTTGACGTTGATGCCCGAGGACGCGGCCAGGTCACGGTTGTCGGAGACGGCCCGCATCGCCTTGCCGATGCGCGTGCGCTGGAGCATCAACGCCACGAGCACGAGGACGACCAGTGAGATGACGATCGAGGCGAGCGCCCGGTTCGTGAGGGTGAACAGGCCGTAGTCCACCGCCCGCTGCGACTGGTAGGCGCCGTAGGGGTTGGAGAAGCCGCCGTAGATGATCTGGATGAGGTAGCGCAGGAGCAGCGACAGGCCGATCGAGATGACGAGGGCGGCCACCAGGCCGGTTCCGCGCCGGCGCAGCGGGCGCCACAGGCCCAGCTCGCTGAGCGCCCCGACCGCGGCGCCGGCGACCATGGCCAGCACCGTGGCGAGGATCAGTGGGACGCCGGCCTGCACGTTGATGTACCAGGCGATGATCGCGCCGATGGTGACCAGCTCGCCGTGGGCGAAGTTCGTCAGCCCGGTCGTGCCGAAGATCAGGGACAGGCCCACGGCGCAGATCGCGATCAGCAACCCGAACCGCAGCCCGTCGACGAGCAGCTGGATCGCCTTGACGTTGCCGCCGCCCGCCCCCCGGCTGCCGTCGTCCAGGCTGAAGTTCACCGGCTGCCGGCGACCCGGGTCGACGGTGACGGTGCGGGTGTCGGCCCCGGTCAGCCGCACGTCGTCGGGGAGGCTGTCCGGGTCGAGGGTGACCACGTACTGACCAGGGCCGGGGAGGTCGACCTCCCAGTGCCCCTGGTCGTCGCTGCTGACGCTGTCGACCTCGTCGCCGTCGCCCGTCTCCACGGTGATGTCGACGTCGGGGATGGGGCCGCTGCGGCTGGTCTGCAGGGTGCCCGCCAGCTGTTCGCCCTCGGCCTGGGCGATGCCGGGCACGAGCATGGCCAGCCCCAGCCCGAAGACGGCGACCAGGAGCATCCGCACGAGATAGCCGCGCCGCGGTCCGGACCGGCTCCGGCCCACGATCCCGGTCAGGGCGCCAGGGTCACGTCGTCGAAGACGGTTGCCCGCGTGCGTCACTCGACCTCCTAGTGCGGATGAGTTGAGGGGGGACCCTAACCCGGTTGTGTTGCGTCGCCGTGTTCCCCTCTGCGCCTGTGACCTTTCCGCGACACGCCCATTCGTCACGGTCCGTGGGCCAGCGGCGCGGCACCGTGATCCCCCCAGTTCAGAGGTGCAATCTGACGCCACCGTCCAGGGGAGGCATCGCATGTCAGGTTCCGGATCCCGGTCCCGTGTGCAGACGCGCACCGCGCGTGCGGCCGATCTGACCGCCGTCCTTTCCCTCGTGCGCCAGCACCGGGTCGAGGCGCACGCCGAGGACGTCCTGACCGGGCATCGGGGGGCGACGACCGCCGCCTCCGGCTTCCGCAGGCTGCTCGAGGACGCCACCCACCGGGTCGTGCTCGCCGTACTGCCCGGCCCCAACGCGGGCGCGGGCGGCGACTGCGCGGAGGTGCCCGTCGGCCTCGCCGTCCTCGGTCTGGACCCCTTGTCGGCGGTCCTCGGCAACCCGCACGTCACCGTCGACACCTTCGTGGTGCACCGCGACCACCGCCGGCGCGGAGCGGGAGCGGTCCTGCTGGCGGCCGCGGCCGCCTACGCCCACGAGGTCGGTGCTGCGCACGTCGTGGCTGCCGTTGCGGGGCACGAGGCCGAACGGCAGCGCTTCTTCGCCCGTATGGGCTTCGCGCCGCTGACCACCCGCCGGATCGTGGCGCTGGACTCGCTCACTCGGTCGCTCTCGGCCTGGCAGCACAGCCGGCTGGGTGTTCCGTTCCCGCGCCGTCCTGCATCCCCGCGGCGCCGCCCCGGTCCACTGCCGTCGCTCGGAACCGCAGTCGCGGAGGGCTGAGTCAGGCAGGCAGGAGCATGCAGGTCAGCCGCGCGCTGGCGGTGGTCCGGCCCTGGTCGTCGCTGACCTCGATGCGGAAGGTGGCCAGCGTCCGGCCCCGGCGTACGGGCGTGCAGACCGCCGTCACGATCCCGGACGTCGCCGCCCGCAGGTAACTGGCGTTGAGCTCGACGCCGACGGCCTTGCGGCCGGGGCCCGCGCCGAGCGTCGCCGCCCACGACCCGATCGTCTCCACGAGGGTGCAGGTGGCGCCGCCGTGCAGCAGGCCGAACGACTGCTCGTTGCCCTCGACGGGCATCGTCGCGACGAGCCGGTCCGGGGTGTAATCGGTGATCTCGATGCCGAGCTTGTCGTCCAGCGGGCTGACCGCGCCCTGCGGTGCCCAGGACGGGGGAGAGGTGCTCACGCGGGCACGGTAGCCACCCGGTCGCGCCGTCCGGAGCGTCGGTGCCCGCACTTAGGATCGTGGGCGATGTCCGCACCGGTCTCCACCTCAGCGCCCGCCGCCCCGACTCTTCCGGGAGCGCGGCCGCGACTGCTTCTCCTCGACGGGCACTCGCTTGCCTACCGCGCCTTCTTCGCGTTGCCGGTCGAGAACTTCTCGACGACCACCGGTCAGCCCACCAACGCGGTGTACGGCTTCACCTCGATGCTGATCAACATCCTGCGCGACGAGAAGCCCACCCACCTGGCGGTTGCCTTCGACGTCGGCCGCAAGACCTTCCGCAGCGAGATCTTCGCCGAGTACAAGGCGAACCGGGCGGAGAGTCCTACCGACTTCCGCGGGCAGGTCAGTTTGGTCCAGGAGGTCCTGGCCGCCCTGCACGTCCCGGTGATCACCGCCGAGAACTTCGAGGCCGACGACGTCATCGCGACCCTCACGGTGCAAGCCGTCGAGCAGGGAATGGACGTGTTGATCGCCACCGGCGACCGCGACGCCCTGCAGCTGGTCAACGAGCACGTGACGGTCCTCTATCCGCGCAAGGGCGTCTCGGACATGACGCGGTTCACGCCGGAGGAGGTGGAGACGAAGTACGGCCTGAGCCCGAGGCAGTATCCCGACTTCGCGGCGCTCCGTGGCGACCCGAGCGACAACCTGCCGAGCATCCCGAGCGTGGGGGAGAAGACCGCGGCCAAGTGGATCCGCGAGTACGGCTCCCTCGACGCACTCGTCGATCAGGTCGACACCGTCAAGGGAAAGGTCGGCGAGAAGCTCCGCGAGCACCTCTCGTCGGTGATGCAGAACCGGCGGCTCACCGAACTCGACCGCGCCGTCCCCCTGCCGCTCGGTCCGGCCGACCTGGCCGTCCAGCCCTGGGACCGCAACGAGGTGCACACGCTCTTCGACAACCTGCAGTTCCGGGTGCTGCGCGACCGGCTGTTCGCCACCCTGACCAGCGCCGAGCCGGAGGTCGAGGGCGGCTTCGACGTCGCCGAGGACGCCGTAGCGGCCGGCGGGCTCGGCGCCTGGCTGGAGGCTCATGCGCGCACCGGCCGGACGGGACTGATCTTCCGTGGCTCCTGGGGTCGCGGCACCGGGGAGCTGACCGGCATCGCCCTGGCGGCGGCGAACGACCACGCCACCTTCGTCGACGTCGGCCCCGAGCTCGATGTCGCCGACGAGCAGGCCCTCGCCGCGTGGCTCGCCGACCCGTCCACCGAGAAGGTCGTGCACGAGGTCAAGGGCCCCTACCTGGCCATCTGGACCCGGGGCTGGGAGCTCAACGGCGTCGTCAGCGACACGGCGCTCGCGGCCTACCTGGCGCTGCCCGGCCAGCGGTCGTTCGACCTGGGCGACCTCGCCGTCCGCTACCTGAAGCGGGAGCTCAAGGACGCCGCCGAGCCGGAGGGTCAGCTCACGCTCGACGGCCTCGGCCCGAGCGAGGACGACGTCGCAGCCGAGGCCGCGCACGCCGACGTACTCAAGGCCGTCGCCGTCAACGACCTGTCCGACGCGCTGGAGACGGTGCTCGGGCAGCGCGGGGGCGACCACCTCCTCGGCGCGATCGAGCTGCCGCTGACCCGCGTGCTGGCCGCGATGGAGTATCGCGGCATCGCCGCCGACGTCGACTACCTGCGGGAGCTGCAGCGCGAGTTCGCCGACGGCGTCGCCGCAGCCGCGGCCGAGTGCTACGCCGTCATCGGCCGTGAGGTGAACCTCGGTTCTCCCAAGCAGCTGCAGGCGGTGCTGTTCGACGAGCTGGGGCTACCCAAGACCAAGAAGAACAAGACCGGCTACACCACCGACGCCGACGCGCTCACCTGGCTGCTGGAGCAGACCGGGCACCCGTTCATGGAGCACCTGCTGCGCCACCGGGACGTCACGCGCCTGCGGACGGTCATCGACGGGCTGCTGCCGATGGTCGACGACGTGGGGCGGATCCACACCACGTTCCAGCAGACGATCGCGGCCACCGGCCGGCTGTCCTCGACCGACCCGAACCTGCAGAACATTCCGATCCGCACCGCCGAGGGCCGCCGGATCCGGCAGGCCTTCGTCGTCGGCCAGGGCTACGAGTCGCTGATGACCGCGGACTACAGCCAGATCGAGATGCGGATCATGGCCCACCTGTCCGAGGACGCCGGCCTCATCGAGGCGTTCACGTCGGGGGAGGACCTGCACTCCTTCGTCGCTT
>JAOPWJ010000111.1 GCA_025965715.1 Blastococcus sp.
GAGAAGGCGGCCGACGCCCGGCCGGCGGCGAAGCCCGCACCCGCAGCGAAGCCCGCCGCCGAGAAGAAGGCCCCTGCCGCGCCGGCCCCGAAGGCCGTCGCCCCGGTCGAGGGCAGCAGCCCCACGCAGACCGTGCTCCGCGGTGCCGCCGCCAGCGTCGTGAAGAACATGAACGCCTCGCTGACGGAGCCCACCGCCACCAGCGTGCGCGCCGTCCCGGCGAAGCTGCTGGTCGACAACCGCGTGGTCATCAACAACCACCTGGCGCGCAGCCGCGGCGGGAAGGTTTCCTTCACCCACCTCATCGGCTACGCGCTGGTCCGGGCGCTCGACGACTTCCCGAACATGAACAGCGCCTTCGCCGAGGTCGACGGCAAGCCCACGCTGGTGCAACCCGAGCACGTCAACTTCGGCCTGGCCATCGACCTGCCCAAGTCCGACGGCTCCCGGTCGCTGGTCGTGGCCAACATCAAGAACGCCGGGACGATGGACTTCGCCGCCTTCTGGGGCGGCTACGAGGACGTCATCCGGCGGGCCCGCGCGGGCAAGCTGACGATGGACGACTTCACCGGCACCACGATCAGCCTGACCAACCCGGGCACGATCGGCACCAACCACTCGGTGCCGCGACTGACCACCGGCCAGGGCACGATCGTCGGCGTCGGGGCGATGGACTACCCGGCGGAGTTCCAGGGGATGAGCCCCGAGGCGCTGGCCGAGATGGCCGTCTCGAAGATCATCACACTGACCTCCACCTACGACCACCGGGTCATCCAGGGCGCCGAGTCCGGCGACTTCCTGCGTCGCATGCACCAGCTGCTCCTCGGCCAGGACGGCTTCTACGACGACGTCTTCCGCTCCCTGCGGATCCCCTACGAGCCCGTGCGCTGGGTCGCGGACAAGCGGGTCAGCCGCGAGGGGCAGATCGACAAGGAAGCCCGGGTCATCGAGGTCATCGAGGCCTACCGGCGCAACGGCCACCTGATGGCCGACACCGACCCGCTCGAGTTCAAGGTGCGCACGCACCCCGATCTCGACATCGTCGAGCACGGCCTGACGCTGTGGGACCTGGACCGGCCCTTCCCGGTCGGCGGGTTCGCCGGCGAGCGCACGATGCCGCTGCGCGACATCCTCGGCGTGCTGCGCAACTCCTACTGCCGGACGGTCGGCGTGGAGTACATGCACATCACCGACCCCGAAGAGCGCGAGTGGCTGCAGTCGCGCATCGAGGTCAAGCACGACGTGCCCGACCGCGAGAAGCAGAAGCGCGTGCTGGGCCGGCTCAACGCCGCCGAGGCGTTCGAGACCTTCCTGCAGACCAAGTACGTCGGCCAGAAGCGGTTCAGCCTCGAGGGCGGCGAGTCCGTCATCCCGCTGCTGGACGAGGTGCTCGTCGCGTCGGCCGAGTCCGGCCTCGAGGAGGTCGCCCTCGGCATGGCCCACCGTGGCCGGTTGAACGTGCTGGCCAACGTGCTGGGCAAGAGCTACGCCAAGATCTTCGGCGAGTTCGAGGGCAACATCGACCCGGGCACCGTGCAGGGCTCCGGCGACGTGAAGTACCACCTGGGCGCCGCCGGCACGTTCGAGCACCCCGCGGGCAAGGGCTCCATCGCGGTGTCGCTGGCCAGCAACCCCAGCCACCTGGAGACGGTCAACCCGGTGCTCGAGGGCATCGTGCGCGCCAAGCAGGACATGATCGACAAGGGCGAGGGCGGCTTCACCGTGCTGCCGGTCCTGCTGCACGGCGACTCGGCGTTCGCCGGCCAGGGCGTGGTCCAGGAGACGCTGAACCTCTCCCAGCTGCGCGGCTACCGCACCGGCGGGACGGTGCACGTCGTCATCAACAACCAGGTCGGCTTCACCACCAGCCCGGCCGCGGCCCGATCGAGCCTGTACTCGACCGACGTCGCACGGATGATCGGTGCGCCGGTCTTCCACGTGAACGGCGACGACCCCGAGGCGTGCGTGCGGGTGGCCCGGCTGGCCATGGACTACCGCCAGGCGTTCAAGAAGGACGTCGTCATCGACCTGGTCTGCTACCGCCGCCGCGGGCACAACGAGGGCGACGACCCGTCGATGACGCAGCCGCTGATGTACGACATCATCGACCGCAAGCGCTCGGTCCGGAAGCTGTACACCGAGGCGCTCGTCGGCCGCGGCGACATCACCCTGGCCGAGGCGGAAGAGGCGCTCAAGGACTACCGCGGGCAGCTCGAGCGGGCCTTCGCCGAGACCCACGACGCCCGCGACTCCTCGGCCCCCGAGCCGGTGATGGACCCCCGCTCGCCGCAGCAGGCGACGGTCGACACGGCCATCACGCACGAGGTCCTCAAGGCCGTCGGCGACGCGCACGTCGCGCTGCCGACCGACTTCACCGTGCACCCCAAGCTGCAGCGGATGCTGGAGCGGCGGGCCGCGATGGCCAGCGAGGGCGGCGTCGACTGGGCCATGGGCGAGCTGCTCGCCTTCGGCTCGCTGCTGATGCAGGGCGTGACCGTACGACTGGCCGGACAGGACTCCCGGCGCGGCACCTTCGTGCAGCGCCACTCGGTGCTCATCGACCGGGAGACGGCCGGTGAGTACACACCGCTGGCGAACCTGAGCCCGGAGCAGGCGAAGTTCTTCGTCTACGACTCCCTGCTGTCCGAGTACGCCGCCGTCGGCTTCGAGTACGGCTACTCGGTGGCCAACCCCAAGGCCCTCGTGCTGTGGGAGGCACAGTTCGGCGACTTCGTCGACGGCGCGCAGATGGTCATCGACGAGTTCATCAGCAGCGGTGAGGCCAAGTGGGGCCAGCGCTCCGGCGTCGTCCTGCTGCTGCCGCACGGGCTCGAGGGCCAAGGTCCCGACCACTCCAGCGGCCGGATCGAGCGCTTCCTGCAGCTGTCGGCCGAGAACAACATGACGGTCGCCAACTGCTCCACGCCGGCGAACTACTTCCACCTGCTCCGCCGGCAGGCATTGTCGGACGTGCACCGGCCGCTGGTCGTGTTCACCCCGAAGTCGCTGCTGCGCGCCAAGGCCGCGGTCAGCCCGGTCGCGGACTTCACCGAGGAGCGTTTCCGCCCGGTGCTGCCCGACCCGGGTGTGGGCGGCGAGCCGCTGGACGCCTCCGCGGTCCGCCGGGTGCTGCTGTGCAGCGGGAAGGTCAGCTACGAGCTGTTCGCCCAGCGTGAGGCCTCGGGCACCGCGGACACCGCGGTGCTCCGGGTCGAGCAGCTGTACCCGCTGCCGGACGAGGAGATCACCACCGCGCTGGAGCAGTACCCCAACGCGACGGACGTCGTCTGGGTGCAGGAGGAGCCGGCGAACATGGGCGCCTGGCAGTTCATGGCGGTCAACCTGCCCGAGCACCTGCCGCACGGCCGTACGTTCCGCCGGGTCAGCCGGCGGGCGTCGGCCAGCCCGGCCGTCGGCTCGGCGAAGGTGCACGACGTCGAGCAGCGCCAGCTGGTCGCCGAGGCGTTCGCCGACTGAGTCCCGTCGAGATTTCCCACCATGTATTTCACTGACCGGGGCCTGGAGGAGCTGGCCGACCGGCGGGGCGAGGAACAGGTCACCCTCGCCTGGCTGGCCGACCAGCTGCAGGCGTTCGTCGACCAGTTCCCCGACTTCGAGGTGCCGGTCGAGCGGCTGGCCACCTGGCTGGCCCGCGGCGGCACGGACGACTTCGAGGAGTGAACGCGGCGGCGGCCGGCCTGCCGCTGGCGCGCGTCGGGGTGCGGTCCGACGTCCTCGACCCGGAGGCGTGGTTCTGGCAGCTACCCGCCGTCGCGCAGATCCGCGAGCACGGGATGGACCTGGGCCCGGCCACGGTGCTCGTCGGCGAGAACGGCAGCGGGAAGTCGACGCTGGTCGAGGCGGTGGCCGAGGCCTGGGGCCGGTCGCTGACCGCCCAGGTGAAGCACGGGGGGCCGACGCTGTCCGGCCAGGACGCCGCGCTGTGGCGGGAGCTGGCACTGTGCGGAGCGCGTCCCCGGCCCCAGGGCGGCGTCTGGCTGGGCGGTGAGGCCATGCACGGGGTCTTCGCCCGGATCCACGAGGAGGAATCCGAGTTGCGGGCGTTCGACGGCGTCCCGCTCGACGGCCGCTCCCATGGCGAGGGGCTCATGGCCCTGCTGGAGTCGCGCACCACCGAGCGGGGGCTCTGGATCCTCGACGAGCCGGAGTCGGCGCTGTCGTTCCGCTCGTCCCTGCGGTTGCTCGCGCTCCTGCACGGCATGGTCTCCGCCGGGTCCCAGGTGCTGCTGGCGACCCACTCCCCCGTGCTCGCCGCCCTGCCGGGAGCGACGGTCTACGAGCTGGACGGCACCGGGTTCACCCAGCGTGGCTGGGCCGAACTCGACCTCGTGCAGGACTGGCAGATGTTCTTCGACGAGCCCACCCGGCTCCTGCACCATCTGCTCGACGACTGAGGGCGGGCGGTCCGGGCGAGGGCCATAGCCTCAGGGCATGGACACCGCACTGAACGTTCTCCACGTCGTCGCCGCCGTCTTCCTGGTGGGACCCATGGCGATCCTCCCGATGACCGGGATGCGCGCCGTCCGCGCCGGGAACGGACCCATGGTCGAGCTGCTGGCCCGGTCCACCCGCGTGTTCAGCCTGGCGTCGCTGCTGGTCGCCGTCCTCGGGTTCGGCGTGCTCGGCATGGCCGACGAGCAGTTCGACCTGTCGGTCACCACCTCCTGGGTGCTGACCTCGATCATCCTGTACCTGGTGGCCCTGGCGCTGAGCCTGGTGGTCGTCGTGCCGTCCCTGTCCCGTGCGGCCGGTGAACTCGCCGACGGCCGCGCCGAGGGCGCCGGCGCCCTCTACGGCCGGATCGCCGCGGGTTCAGGTGTCGTCGCCCTGCTGCTGGTCGCCGTGACCGTCCTGATGGTCTGGAAGCCCTGATCGGCACCGGAGGCATCGGCACCGGACACATCGGCATCTGACACGCCGGTTGGCCTGCGCGGCGGACCGCCGCCCGAGCGGCACCCTCGGTGCGTGCTCGGTCACTCGCATGCGCTGTCCGGCCTGGCCGCCGGCACCGCGACCCTTCCGTGGGCCCCCGTCCACGGGACGGTCGCCCAGGTGGCGTGGATCGCCGCGGCCGGCGGGTTCGCCATGCTCCCCGACCTCGACCACTCCGGCTCGACCGTCTCGGACATGTGGGGGCCGATCACCGACGTCCCCTCCGGCGCGATCGGCCGGCTCGCGCAGGGCCACCGTTGGGGCACGCACGACGCCGTCCTCGGTCCCCTGGCATTCGGCGCCCTCGCCGTGGCCGCGTCCGGGGCGTTCTGGTCGAGCCTCCTGCTGATGGCGCTGTCCATCGGGCTGGCGCTCAGGGCACTCAACTTCGTCATCCCGGGGCGCACCGAGAACACCGTCGTCGGCAACCTGATCCTGTCGTGGGGCGGCGCCTGGCTGCTCCTCACGCACAGCCCGAACCCGGGCTGGCTGCCCTGGGTGGTGGCTCTGGGCGTACTGACGCACATCGCCGGTGACGCCCTGACGACCGCCGGGATCCCGGTGCCGCTGGTGTGGATCTTCCACCGGTGCCGGTTGAAGCTGCTGCCGATCCGCACCGGCGCCTTCGTGGAGAAGGCGGTCCTGGTGCCGCTGTTCGTCGCCGCGATCGTCGGGTTCGGCTACGTGAACACTGCCGCGGGCGCGGCGGTCGATCCGCTCGTCCACCGCCTGATCGGCCCGGGCTGAGGCGGTCCGTCAGCGGGTGACGCCCTGCTCCCGGGCGCAGGCCCCGACCGCCTCGGCGACGGCGGCGGCCACCCGGCGGTCCAGGGGGCTGGGCACGACGTAGTCGGCACGTAGGTCCTCGCCCACGACGCCGGCGATGGCGTCCGCGGCGCGGAGCTTCATCTCCTCGGTGATGCTGCGGGCACCGGCGTCGATGGCACCGCGGAAGACGCCGGGAAAGGCGAGGACGTTGTTGATCTGATTGGGCAGGTCGCTGCGCCCGGTCGCGACGACGGCCGCGTACTTGGCGGCCATCTCCGGATCCACCTCGGGCGTGGGGTTGGCGAGGGAGAAGATGATGCAGTCGGGCGCCATCGAGGCGACCGCCGCTTCGGGCACCGAGCCGCCGGAGAGCCCCAGGTAGACGTCGGCCCCAGCGAGCGCCGCGACCATCGTGCCGGCGAAACCGGACGGGTTGGTGTTCTCCACCAGCCACTGCTTCGTGGCCGTCAGGTCGCGCCGGCCCGCATGCAGCACGCCCTGCGAGTCAGCGACGGCGATGTCGCCGACGCCCGCTCCCAGAAGGATCTTGGTGCAGGCGACACCGGCGGCGCCGGCGCCGGAGACGACCACGCGGAGGTCGCCGAGTTCCCGGCCGACCACCTTCGCGGCATTACGCAGGGCGGCCAGGACGACGATCGCCGTCCCGTGCTGGTCGTCGTGCATGACGGGAATGTCCAGCCGGTCGCGCAGCTGGGCCTCGATCTCGAAGCAGCGCGGGGCGCTGATGTCCTCGAGGTTGATCCCGCCGAAGGACGGCGCGATGGCGACGACGGCGGCGACGATCTCGTCCACGTCGTTCGTGGAGAGCACGATCGGAACGGCCGAGAGCCCGGCGAACTCGGCGAACAGGCAGGCCTTGCCCTCCATCACGGGCAGGGACGCCGCCGGCCCGATGTTGCCCAGACCCAGCACGGCGGACCCGTCGGACACGACGGCGACGACCCGGGGAGCCCAGGTGAACCGGCGGGCCAACTCCGGCTCGGCGGCGATGGCGCTCGAGACGCGGGCGACGCCGGGCGTGTAAGTGAGCGCGAGGTCGGCGATCGAGGTGATCGAGCGGGTCGGCGTCACCGAGAGCTTGCCGCCCTCGTGCACCGCGAACGCGGGATCCTCGGCGAAGCGGTCGGACTGCTCGGAACCCTGGTTGCCGCCCATGGATCCCACAGCGTAATCGCCTGATCAGTCCCCCGGCGGTCGCGGTGGCAGCCGGCCCGGCCGTGGGCCGATGCGCGCCACCACGCGGCCGACGACGACCGCCGGGCCGAACGCGCGACTGTCATCGGTGACGAACGGGTTGTCGCCCTCGACCCAGTGCCCTCCGGCCACCGTCCGGCGGACCCGTTTCACCACGAGCAGGTCGGGACGGGCGGGAAATCGCGCGAGCACCACGTCGCCGGGCCGCACGTCGTCGGCGGACCGCACCCGGCGGACCAGCAGCCGGTCGCCGGACCGCACCGTGGGGGTCATCGACGGGCCGGTCACCCGGGCCATGGCCCAGGCCGTCGCGAGCGGGGGAACCGGGCCCGGGGCGGATCCGCCCGTCCTGTCGCTGTCGATCACCGCGAGTAGGGTCGCAGACGACCCAACCCCACGACATTCGGAGGCACCTTCATGCGTCTCACCCGCATGTTCTCCGCCCGGGTCTTCCCGGTTCTCGAGGCCAGCGCGCACTGCGACCTCCCCTGCGGCGTGTACGACCCGGCCCAGGCCCGCATCGAGGCGGAATCCGTCAAGGCCATCCAGGAGAAGTACCAGGGCAACGAGGACCCGGTCTTCCGCATGCGCGCCGTCCTGATCAAGGAACAGCGCTCCGACCTGGTCAAGCACCACCTGTGGGTGCTGTGGACCGACTACTTCAAGCCCCCGCACTTCGAGAAGTACCCGCAGCTGCACGAGCTGTTCAACAAGGCCACCAAGCAGGCCGGCGCCTCCGGCGGCAAGGGCAGCATGGACCCGGCCGAGGGCCAGAAGCTGCTTGACTACATCGCCGAGATCGACAGGATCTTCTGGGAGACCAAGGCCGCCTGAACGAGGACCCCGTCCTCCTCGCCCCTCGCACGCTCGGGGCGAGCCCCGGGACGGGACCATGAAGCTGCCGGGCCGTCCTTGTGGGCGGCCCGGCAACGCCATGTCCTGCACGAGAACCGACATCCCGGCGACTGCGCGCGTGCGCCTAGGGTCTTGACCATGCGCGAGTCGGAGAATCTCGTGATCGACGTCGGCGCACTTCTGGAGAAGGTCGAGGCCGCAGCGCCGATCGACTCCGTCCAGGCGGTCGCCGCGGCCCTCGGCGAGATGGTCGACGCACGGGAGGTGAACCTCCTCGTCACCGATTTCACCGGGCGCTCCGTCGTCCGGCTGACATCGACCGACCGGGTCGACGGCGCCCGTAGTCACGGCGTCGAGCAGGCCGAGACCCTCCCCCTTCCCGGCACCTTGCACGAGCAGGTACTGCGGACTCAGCAGCCCGATGTGCGGGCGCTGGACGACGGCGGCGCATGCATGACCGTCCCCGTCACCGACCGCGGTGACGCCATCGGGCTGCTGGAACTGGTGCTGCCCCGGTACCCCTCGCCGCGTGAGGTGACCGACATCGCGAGCGCCGCCCACGCGCTCGCCTACGTCGTGATCGCCGCCCGGCGGCACACGGACATCTTCGAGTGGGGTCAGCGCTCGCAGCCCTTCGCCCTCGCTGCGGAGATCCAGCGCAGACTCCTCCCCGCCTCCTACACATGCGAGGCGGGCCAGTTCACCCTGGCCGGCTGGCTGGAGCCGGCCAGCTCCGTCGGTGGCGACACCTTCGACTACACGCTGGACCGCGACTCACTGCAGATCTCGATCACCGACGCCGTCGGCCATCAGGTGTCAGCCGCGCTGCTGGCCACCCTGCTCGTCGGCAGCCTGCGCAACGGCCGGCGCAAGGGCCTCGACCTCGGTGAACAGGCGCGCTATGCCAACGACGCGCTCGCCGAGAACGCGCCGGCCGGCCAGTTCGTCACCGGCCAGCTCATGCGGGTCGACCTGCACGCGCGGACGGCGTCGATCGTGAACGCCGGCCATCCGTTCCCGCTGCGGCTGCGCCACGGGAAGGTGGAGGAGGTCGAGCTGAGCATCGAGCCCCCGTTCGGTGTCGTCCCCGGCAAGGGTTTCGACGTCCAGGCCCTCTCCCTGGAGCCGGGCGACCGGATCGTCCTGCTCACCGACGGCATGCAGGAGCGCAACGCCGTCAACCTCGACGTCGCCGCAGCGCTGGCCGAGAGCGCCGACCTCCACCCGCGTGAGGTCGTCCACGAGCTCGGATCGGCCATCCTGCGGGCCACCGGCGGCCACCTCCAGGACGACGCCACGATGGTCTGCCTCGACTGGTACGGCGGGCCGCCGCGGGGCCGGAAGAGCGAGCAGGGCGCTGATCCGGATATCGCCTCGGCGCCCCTCCCAGTCGATCCTCCGGACTGATCCGCAGTCCGGCCGGTACCGTCTGGCCACGATGCGCATCGATCGGGCCGGGTGGCCCTTCATCACCGGACCCCTGGCTCCTGCGGCCCTGGCGGTCGCGAGCGGACGGCGGTGGGCCGCTCGGTGGGTCGCGCTGCCCTTCCTGGCGCTGTCGGCCTACATGACGCTGTTCTTCCGCGACCCGGACCGCCGGTGCGACGTCGAACCGCCGGCACCCGACGACATCGTCTCCCCTGCCGACGGCGTGGTGATGGTCGCTGGGGACCCACAGCCCGGCGTGGCGCCCGACGGCGACTGGCAGCAGGTCAGCGTCTTCCTGTCCGTCGTCGACGTGCACGTCAACCGCTCGCCCTACCGCGGGGAGGTCGTCGAGAGCTCCTACCGCAAGGGCAGCTTCCTCGCGGCCTATCGCAAGGAGTCCGCGCACCGCAACGAGCGCAGCGAGCTGTGGCTGCGCGACGGGGCGGGTCCCACTGCCCGCACCGTCGTCTTCCGCCAGATCGTCGGCGTCCTCGCCCGGCGCATCGTCACGCGCACCGGTGTCGGTCAGCAGCTGGCCACCGGGGAGCGCATGGGACTGATGAAGTTCGGGTCGCGGATGGACGTCTTCGTTCCTCCGGAGTGCACGGTCCTCGTCTCCACGGGGCAGCGGGTGCGGGCCGGGGAGACCGTCATCGCGCGCTGGCCCGCGGCCGGCTGAGGGGATCGCCACCCATGCCGCCGACACGGCGCACCGCCACGGTGGAGTTCGTCCGCGGCTCTGTCCGTGGTACCCGCCGCCGGGCCCTCGCCACCCTCCCCAGCCTCTTCACCCTCGCCAACATGATGTGCGGATTCGGGGCCATCCTGGTGTCGATCCGCGGCGAGTACCGGCTGGCCGCCGTCCTCATCGGCTTGTCGATCGTCTTCGACATCACCGACGGCGCCGTCGCCCGACTGGTCGGGGCGGTCACTCCCTTCGGTCTGCAGTTCGACTCCCTGGCCGACCTGGTCTCCTTCGGGCTGGCACCGGCGCTGCTGGCGTTCACGCTGTTCTCGCAGGGCCGCGACGAGTGGGACCCGCTGGGCTGGGTGGTCTGCTTCCTGTGGGTCGCCTGCGCCGCCATCCGGCTGGCCCGCTTCAACACCACGATCGACCCGACAGCCGACAAGCGGTACTTCATCGGCATGCCCAGTCCCGGTGCCGCGGGCGTCGTCCTGGCCTCGGTCTTCGCCTTCGGCGACCAGATGCAGGGGCGCGACCGGCTGTGGGTGGCGCTCATCGTGGCCGTGCCGGCGGTGCTCATGGTCACCACCATCCGGTTCCGGTCCTTCCGCTCGCTGGTCAGCCCCAGGAGCGGCCGGCCCTACGGCATCATCGCCGCCGCGGTGGCGCTGGCCGTCGGCTTCGCCCTCGATCCGACGATCACGGGAACCCTGCTCGCCTACGGCTACCTCCTGGCGCCGGTCCTCGTTCCCGTCGTCTCGCCGCTGGCCCGGCTGCTGCCGGCGCGGCTCAAGGAGCTGCTCTCGTGACGGTGCGCCCGATCCGCCCCGACGACGTTCCCGCCGTGGTCGGCCTGGTCCGCGAGCTCGCCGACTACGAGAAGGCCCTGCACGAGGCGCGGCTGACCGAGGAGCAGCTGACCGGCGTCCTGTTCGATGAGTCCCCGGCGCTGTTCGGTCACGTCGCAGAGAAGGACGGCGAGGTCGTCGGGGTCGCCCTGTGGTTCCTCAACTTCTCCACCTGGCGGGGGACGCACGGCGTCTACCTCGAGGATCTCTACGTGCAGCCGCAGCACCGCGGTGGGGGCCTGGGCAAGGAACTGCTGCGCACACTTGCCGAGGTCTGCGTGCAGCGCGGCTACTCGCGACTGGAGTGGTCGGTGCTGGACTGGAACACGCCCTCGATCGAGTTCTACGAGGCGGCGGGCGCCGTCCCCATGGACGGCTGGACGGTCTTCCGGCTCACCGACGACGCCCTGGCCCACTTCGCGGACGACCGGAGGACCCGATGACCACCGAGCGCGTGCCGGCCCAGTGCTGGCTCACCGACATGGACGGCGTCCTGGTGCACGAGGAGCGGGCGCTGCCGGGCGCCGCGGAGTTCCTGGAGCGGCTCGTCGAGCGGCAGCGACGATTCCTGGTGCTCACGAACAACTCGATCTTCACGCCGCGCGACCTCTCGGCCCGGCTGGTCCGGGCCGGCCTGCACGTGCCGGAGGAGTCGATCTGGACGTCGGCCCTCGCCACGGCGGACTTCCTCGCCAGCCAGCTGCCAGGAGGCTCTGCCTACGTCATCGGCGAGGCCGGAATGACCACGGCGCTGCACGAGGTCGGCTACACCCTCACCGACACCGACCCGGACTACGTCGTCCTCGGCGAGACCCGGACGTACTCGTTCGAGGCGATCACCCGGGCGGTCCGCCTGATCGGGAAGGGCGCGCGGTTCATCGCCACGAACCCCGACGTGACCGGGCCCTCCCCCGAGGGCCCGCTGCCCGCGACGGGCTCGGTCGCGGCCATGATCACGCGGGCCACGGGCGCGGAGCCGTACTTCGTGGGAAAGCCGAACCCGATGATGTTCCGCAGCGCGATGAACCGGATCGAGGCGCACTCGGAGTCCACGATCATGGTCGGCGACCGCATGGACACCGACGTCGTCGCCGGTATCGAGGCGGGCCTGGAGACGGTGCTGGTGCTCTCCGGCTCCACCGCTGCCGCCGACGTGCCGCGCTTCCCGTTCCGGCCGAGCCGGATCTGCGACTCGATCGCCGACGTCATCGAGCTGATCTAAGGCCGCTCGAAGAACGCCAGCCGCGCCTCGGGGGTGGCGAGCAGGTACAGCTCGATGGCGACGAGCGCCAGGACGGGCCCGCCCACCAGTGGCTGATCCGCCTGGAACGCGGTCGTGTAGGCGAGCGCCCCCAGCAGCAGCTGCAGCACGACCGCGGGGCCGCGGGCCCAGGCCGAGACCCGCCAGAGGCCGACCGCACATGAGCCCAGGACGACTGCGCCGGTCAGCACGAGAACGACCTCGGCCAGCGCCCGGGACACGCTCTCGGCGGTGCTCGTGACGGTCAGCCAGAGCAGCACGAGGGCCCCGAAGGCGATCGCCGCCGCCTCGACGCCGACCACGACCGCGGCCCAGCGCACGGAACGCGGCGCATCGGGGCGGACCCGGGGTGGGCGGGGCGCCGAGGGTTGGGCCGCAGGCCCGAAGAGCCGGTCGCTCCACGTCCGGGACGACCGCGTCCGCCCCGTTCCCTCGTCGCCCACGAGAACGAGATTACGCGGCAGGCGGCGGCCTCCCACGCTGGTTGCGCCGCGAATCGGCACCCCGTGGCTAGCCTGGTGCCCATGCGCGCGCTCGTGGTGGTGAACCCGGCGGCGACGAGTACGACCGCCACGATGCGCGACAACCTGGTCGGCGCCCTCGCCGGGGACCTCAAGCTCGACGTCGTCGAGACCGGTCACCGGGGCCACGCGCGGGAGCTCGGGGTCCGGGCGGTGACCGAGGAAGTCGATCTCGTGGTCGCCGTCGGCGGCGACGGCACCGTCAACGAGGTCGTGAACGGGCTGCTCGAGCGGGGTCCCGACCCGCGCGTGCCGATGCTCGCGGTCGTGCCGGGCGGCTCGACCAATGTGTTCTCCCGTGCACTGGGGCGCTCGCGGGACCCAGTGACGGCGACGGCGGAGATCCTCGACTCGCTGCGCGCCGGACGCACCCGTCTGGTCTCGCTCGGCACAGCCAGCGCGCTCGGCGTCGGTGCCGGCGCGGAGTGGTCCGCGCCCCGTTGGTTCGTCTTCGCCGCCGGGCTGGGCTTCGACGCCGAGGTGATCGCACGGGTGGAGGCCCAACGGGCGCGCGGCCGCCGCTCGACGGGGCCGCTGTACGTGCGGCAGGCCGTCAGCGCATTCCTGCTGGGCCGTGAGCGCCGGCGGCCGGCCATGACCCTGCACGTGCCGGGTGAACCGGCGCGCGAGGGCCTGTTCCTCTGCCTGGTCTCCAACGTCAGCCCCTGGACGTATCTGGGTGCCCGGCCGGTCAACCCCTCCCCCGACGCATCGTTCGACGCCGGCCTCGACGTGTTCGCGATGGGCCGGACCGGCACGGTGGGCATGCTCCGAACGCTGCGTCAGGCGCTGGCCCGCCAGCCGGACACCCGGGGTCGCAGCGTGCACCGGTGGCACGACCTCGAGGGGCTCACGCTGACCGCCGACCGGCCGCAGGGCTGGCAGCTGGACGGCGACCACCTCGGTGCGGCGAGCGGCCTGCGCGTGCGGCACGTGCCGGCCGCCCTCCGCGTCGTCGCCTGAACCCCGTCGCGGAACCCATCTGCGCCCCGACCGGCGGGTACGTCCCCTCCTCAGGCACGGACCCGTGCCGTTGTCAACGCGCCCGACCGGACGGTAGTTCCGTCGAGTGGCGGGCCTAGCACGCCCGTGGTGAGCTTGCTCACGAGGGGTCTAACGACGGCCTCGATTCGCTTGACAGGCGTCCTTCTCGTGAAAACATCGCGGTTGAACGCAACGTGCCGGTAACAAGACCGTGCCGGTATGGAACGTACGAAGTCGCTGAGCCACAGCGCTGGGGAACCGGTGTCGGCCCTGCACCGCGGTCGGATCAGCGACTGAGCACCACCCCACCGAGACGACACCAAGGAGTACACAGCCATGGACTGGCGCCACCGCGCGCTCTGCCGGGACGAGGACCCAGAGCTGTTCTTCCCCATCGGGACGACCGGCCCTGCCCTTGTCCAGATCGAGCAGGCGAAGGCCGTGTGCCGGCGCTGCCCTGCCGTGCAGTCGTGCCTGGAGTGGGCCCTGAGCTCCGGCCAGGACTCCGGCGTCTGGGGCGGGCTGTCCGAGGACGAGCGACGCGCCGTCAAGAGGCGCCAGGCCCGTACCCGGGTTCGCACCGCCTAGGCAGAACCGGCACAGCACACGCACCGTCACAGCACACGAACGGCCACGGGGCCGGTCCGGGACTTCCCGGGCCGGCCTCGTCGTCGTCAGCGGCGGGGCAGACCGGCGCCCGGGAGGACGAGCACGACCTCCGTGCCCGGCTGGCCGTCCGGCGTTCCCATCGTCAGGCTGCCGCCCAGCTCGCTGGCCACCAGCGTGCGGACGATCTGCAGCCCCAGCCCGCCGCTGCCCGCGGGGTCGAAGCCCTCGGGCAGTCCCTTGCCGTTGTCCCGTACGCGGACGACCAGGTCGTCGCCGGTCCGCTCGGCCACCAGCTCGATGCTGCCCGGCTCTCCGTCGGGGAACCCGTGCTCGGCCGCGTTGTGCAGCAGCTCCGTGACCACGAGGACCAGCGGGGTGGCCGCGGCCGCCGGCAGCTCGCCGAACGAGCCGCTGCGACGGGTGCGGGCGGCCGGGCCCACCGACGTCAGGTCGCCCAGCATCGGCAGCACCTGGTCCAGCACGTCGTCCACGGCCACGACGTCCTCCCGGCTGCCGGCCAGGGTCTGGTGGACGACCGCGATCGAGGCCACCCGCCGCACCGACTCCTCCAGCGCCGCGCGGGCCGCGGGTTCGGTCATCCGGCGTGCCTGCAGGCGCAGCAGCGCGGCCACGGTCTGCAGGTTGTTCTTCACCCGGTGGTGGATCTCCCGGATGGTGGCGTCCTTGGTCAGCAGCGCACGGTCCCGGCGGCGGACGTCGGTGACGTCCCGCACCAGCACGAGGGCTCCCGCTTCACCGCCCGGTGCCCGGAGAGGCAGCGCGCGGACCAGCATCGTGGCGCTCGCCCCCTCGACGTCGGCCGGATCCGGGTAGCGCCCGCCGGCGGCGGCGACGATGCCCGCGGCGACCGCCTCACCCGCCACGCGGTCGGCCGCCCCGAGGCGGGTGACGTCGGCCAGGTCGGCACCGACGAGGTCGCCGGCCACCCCGAGGCGCCGGTAGGCCGACAGGGCGTTCGGACTGGCGTAGGTGACCCGGGCCGACCGGTCCAGGCGGACCAAGCCGTCGCCGACGCGCGGGCTCATCTCGGCGTCCTGGTGCTTCTGCGGGGGGAACGTGCCTGCGGACACCATCAGGCAGAGGTCAGCCGCGATGTCGAGGTAGGTCAGTTCCAGCGTGGACGGCGACCGGGTGACCGCGAGGTTGGTGTCCTTGGCCAGCACCGCCACGACCACGCCCTCGTGCCGCACCGGGATCACCTCCCGGCGCCGGGGAGACGCCCCGGACCAGTCGGGCTCGCCCTCGGTGACCGGGCGGCCCTCCCGGTGCGCGACCTCGAACGGCTCGACGTCCACGCCGCACAGCTCCACCCCGACCAGGTCCTCCGGCCGGCTGGTGGGCGCGGTGAGCGGGCGGACCTGCGCCACGCACCACCAGGTGCCGCCGGTCAGGGGGACCCAGAGGGTCAGGTCGGCGAAGGCGAGATCGGCCAGCAGCTGCCAGTCGGCGACCAGCCGCCGAATGTGGCCGATCTGCTCGGGACCGGACGCCGAACCTCGTGACAGTCGCTCGGAGAGGCTGCTCATCGTGTCCCGAGCCTACGGTCGCGGCCGGGCCCGCCCCGGGAAACGGTCAGCCGCGCAGGTGCTCCGGCGGTCTCGACCAGGCCGCCGCCACGAGTTCCGCGAACGCGGCTGGGAGGAAGTAGGCGCCTACGCCGAGCGCCAGCAGAAGCGACCAGCTCAGGAGCGCGACGGCCGCCAGCCAGGTCACCGCGACGACGTACCGGGACGACGCCGAGAGGATCGGCAGCGCGCTCAGCAGGACCGGCAGCCCGAGTCCCCACACCGCGAAACCGCCCGAGTCCGCCGCGACCGGGCCGAACATCACCACGGCCGGTACCAGGGCGAGCGCGAACGCCGCCCACCGCACTCTCGTCACACGCGACCCCTCCCTGGGCAGAGGGCACACATTCTGGCCCTCCTCCTACGCTGGTGGGGTGGGCCAGTATCTCCGCTCTCCCGCCCTGCCCGTCGAGCGGGCCCTTCCGGGGGACTACGCCCGCATCGCGGACCTGACGGTCCGGGTCTACGTCGGCGGGGGCCTGTCCTCGGAGGGCTACGCCTGCGAGCTCGCCGACGTCGAGGGGCGCGCCACCCGCTCGGAGCTGCTCGTCGTCCGCGACGCGGTGGGCGACATCGTCGGCAGCGTGGCGCTGGTGCTGGACGGCGACTTCGCGGAGGTCACCGAGTCCGACGACGAGGCCGGGTTCCGCATGCTGGTCGTGGATCCCGCGGCGCAGGGCCAGGGCATCGGGCAGCTGCTGGTCGCCACCTGCCTCGACCGTGCCCGCGCCGCCGGCAAGCGCCGCGTCGTCATCTCGACCGGATCACGGATGACCGCCGCGCAGCGGCTCTACGACCGGCTCGGGTTCGTCCGCCTGCCCGAGCGCGACTGGGCGCCGCAGCCCGGCATCGACCTGCTGGTCTACGCGCGCGATCTGCACTGAAGGACCGCGCCCTCACCCCCCGCACGCTCGGGTGAGCCTTCCGGCGGCGCCTCAGGCGACGACGGTGGCGATCAGGTCGCCTTCCTGCAGGACCTCGCCCTCGACCACGTGCAGGTCCCGGATCGTCCCGGCCCGCTCCGTGAGCACCGGGATCTCCATCTTCATGGACTCCAGGATGACCACCGTGTCCCCCGCCGCGACCTGCGCGCCGGGCTGGACGAGGACCTTCCACACGCTGGACACCATCTCAGCGTGGATCTCCTCGACCTCCACCTGGTCCCCTTCATGAAGGCGCACCGACCGGCGCGGGAGTCATCCATGCACGCC
>JAOPWJ010000114.1 GCA_025965715.1 Blastococcus sp.
GCCCGTCGACCGGGACGACACCCGAGTCGATCATGGCGACGTCGACGCCGGCACCGGTGTACCCGGCGTCCCACAACGACGAGGCGCCGGTCATCTCGTGCGTGACCCGCTGCAGCGATCCCTTGAGGCCTACCTGATCGTCGACCTCGGCGCTCGACAGCGTCAGGGTGGCGTCCTCGGTGACCGCCTGGACGCCGGGGACGGCGCGCAGGACGTTGAGCCGGTCAGCCGGCACGGTCGCCGTGAAGCCGTCGATGACGTCGAAGGAACCGGTGACCTTGCCGCCGAGGGCGGCGACGGCCTGCTCGGGACGGTCGCCCGAGTTCGGCAGCTCCTGGACGATGACAGCGACCTGGTCCGCCGACGAGGCGGTCGGGGTCGCGGCCGCGGCCGGTCCGGCCATGCCGGCGATGATCGCCGCAGCGGCGACCAAGGTGAGACCTCGGGCAGCGACGCGGGGAGGTCCTCCCCAGGTCACCCCGAAGCCGGGGGGCGAGGCGGGGGCGGACCCCCGCGCAGTGGTGTTCATGTCGTTTGTGCACTCCTAGCGGACGTGGCACATCCCTGTGCGGTGAACTTTCAAGCACGGACTGTGTCGGCACCTGCGCGGAGAGGTATATGGCTGGCGACGGGCTTTCACCCCTCCGAGGGGGCAGCCCCGGATGGGCAGATTCGCGCCTGGTAAATGCCCATCGATGACCCTTCCGCAGGCTCGGGTGACTCTCCGTGAACGTCAACGCGTCCGGAAGACCCAGAACCGATTACAGTCCGTATCCAAACGCGCACCTGAGGGTGGCTTGCGGCGCGGCGGCGGACACCCCGGCGGTCTCGGAGAATCGGCCCGCTAGCGTCCGCCCATGGACCGCCGACGGTTCCTGCTCACCCTCGCGGCCGGCCTGGCCGGAGTGGCTGCGGCCCGGGGCGTCACCGACCTCGTGGACACGGCAGAACCTCGCGCCACGGCGACGCGGGCGTCGACCGCACCGCCCCAGCCCGCCGCCTCCGTGGCGCCGGTAGGGGTGCCCGGCCTCGTCCCCGAGAGTCCGCCAGCCGGGGTGGTCAGCCACCTGCCCGGAACAGCAGGCTCGCTGGCGCTGACCATCGATGACGGCACGAGCAGCGCCGTGGTGGCGGCCTTCGCCGCGTTCGCCGCCGACAGCGGCGTCCGGCTGACCTTCTTCCCCAACGGCTGTTACCGCTCGTGGACCGACAACGCCGCCGCGCTGCGGCCGCTGGTGGACTCGGGCCAGGTCGCGCTCGGCAACCACACCTGGTCCCACCCCGATCTGACCACGCTCGGCGATGCCGAGGTGGCCGAGCAGATCCGGCGCAACCGCGAGTTCCTGCGATCGACGTTCGGGGTGTCCGACACCCCGTTCTTCCGGCCGCCCTACGGGTCGCACGACGACCGGATCGACCGCATCGCCGCCGACCTGGGGCATCCGACGGTGGCCCTGTGGAACGGCACTCTGGGCGACTCCCGGCTGCTCACCGCCGGCGAACTACTCGCGGCGGCCCGCCGGTGGTTCACCGCCCAGCGCATCGTCGTGGGTCACGCCAACCACGCGGCGGTGACCACGGTGTACGGCGACCTGCTGACCCTTCTCGCCGAGCGCGGACTGCGGACGGTCACCCTGGCCGATGTGTGGGCTGCCCCCGTCGAGCGGCTGCGCGGGTCAGCGGCCTCGCCGTCCCTGCCGCGATAGCCGGGCCCTCCGCCGACCTGCGCCACGCTGCGACTTCCGAGAGGCTGGGGGCGGACGCTTCGCACTGGAGGGTGAATGGACCACAGCACGACGGAACTGAAGGGGCGGGTCGCCCTGGTCACGGGTGCGGCCAGTGGTCTGGGTCGCGCCACCGCGCTGGCGCTGGCGGAGGCCGGCGCGCACGTGGCGATCGCCGACATCGATGCCCGTGGCAGTGAGCAGACCCGTGCACTCGTGGCCGACTCCGGCGGATCGGCCGACGTGGTGCCGCTGGACGTCACGGACGACGAGAGCCGGCGGGCCGTCGTGGAGCAGTTGTTCGACCGGCACGGCGACGCCTTCGACATCCTGGTGAACGTGGCCGGGATCGACCGTCCCGGCTACATCACCGACATCGACCTGGCCGACTACCGCCGGGTGCAGGCGGTGAACTGCGAAGGCCCGGTCTTCCTCACCAGCGAGTTCATGAAGCGGGTGCAGCACCTGCCCGAGGGCCGCACCGCCGACGTCGTCCACATCGTGTCGCTGTCGGCCATCACGTCGGGCAGCGGGGCGATCGCCTACAACGGCTCCAAGGCGGGGTTCCTGACCGCCACCAAGTGCATCCAGCGGGAACTGCGCGAGAAGGCGGTCCGCCGGCCCGACGGCAGCGAGCGCCCCTTCCCCTGCCGGGTGCAGGCAGTCATCCCGGCCGCGATGGACACCCCGATGATGGAGCAGTGGGGTATTCCGTCCCACCTCATGATGCCGCCGTCTGCGGTCGCCGAAATGGTGCGCACGCTCCTGCTGCTGCACCCGTCGGCGTTCGTGCCGGAGCTGCAGATCGTGCCCCGGCTGGAGCCGAACTTCCCCCGCTGAGCGACCCGATGAGGAGACGCGCATGAGCATGGCCGGCCGCGACGGCACAGACCCCGACAGCATGCTGCCCACCACCGCGATGGAGACCGGTTCCGATGCGGGAGAACCGGGAGGGCACCTCGGCCCCGGTGACCTCGATCCCGACGAGGAGCGGCTGCTGGCCGCACTGGAACGAGACGCCGGCGACGTCGCCCCGGCCGAGCCGGCAGTGGTACGCGCCGCTGAGGACGAGGTGCCGCTACCGGCCCGGGGCGGAGCGCCCGACGACGGGCTGACGCCGCGGTTCGTGGCCCCCGAGGAGCCGTAGGCGCCGCACGCGCGAGGGAGTCCGCTGTGCACGGTTCGCCGTCGATGGTGCCGGACACCGTGACCGGGCCGCGGGCTCGGCAGCCCTGCCGCCGACCGAGCACCGCGGCCGGCATGGGTCGGTCCAGTGCGGGATCGAGCAGATCGAGGCTGCGTTCCAGCGCATGGTGCTCGGTGGCTGTGCCCGCGCGGAGCAGGCGCAGGAGGTCATCGCCGCTCGGGGGCTCGGCCACCCATTCCGCGGTCCTTCCCGCGAGCCCAGGTGACCCGGCTGGTCATGGCGAGGTGGGCTCGTTCAGCCCTGGCTGCGGAGCCGCGCGGCCTTGACCGCCGCGTGCAGCAGCAGGCGGTCCTCGCCCTCGGCGAGGTCCAGTCCGGTCAGGGCCTCGATGCGCGACAGTCGGTAGTAGAGCGTCTGGCGGTGGATCTGCAGGGCCGACGCGGCGCGTGAGGCGCTGCCCGCGGAGTCCAGGAACACCTCGGCGGTCTCGGTGAGCGTCCGGTCGGTGAGCAGGGGAGCGACGGCCGGATCCGGTCCAGACAACTCCGTGACCAGGCGCCAGGCGCCGAGCTCGGCCCAGTGCGCCACGGGCGAGAACCGCGGAACCGCCGCCGCTACCGCTGCGGCCGCACCCGCCTCCTGCCACTGCTCGGGCAGCTCGGCGGTTCCCTGCCGGACCTGGGACACCCCGGCGGTGCTGCCCGCCGGCAACCGGGCGAGGGACGCGGCGGTCAGCGCACTCGCCGGCCGCAGGTCGGTCGCGGCCGGCAGCGGCAGGAGGACGGCCACGGTTCCGTCCTCGAGCACGGTGGCCACGGCGCCCGCGGCGGGCAGCCGCCAGTCGGGCGGCAGCCCGTCGGCACCCGGCGCCAGGACGACGAGCACCTGGGCGGAGCGCTCGCCGACGGCGGCACCGAGCAGGCGGGCCGCGGACGAGCGGACGCCGGCGCGACCGGTGAGCGCCTCGGCGAGCGGTCGGCCCAGGTCGTCGTCGTCGGCCCGCTCGGCCAGCAGGCGCCCGGCCGTCGCGGCCAGCTCGACCGCCGTGGCGAGCGCCGGGTCATCCTGGTCCTCGGGGTCGATCCGGCCGCCGTCCAGGAGCCAGAGGTATCCGTGGGTGCGGCCGGCATGCCGCACCGGGATCACGAGCCGGGTCAGGATCCCCGCCTCGTCGTCGGCCGGGGTGCGCAGCGGGCCCTCGGCCGACGCGATGCCGAACTCCTCGAACCACCGCCGCGTCTCGGGTGGGGAGCCACGCGTCAGGATGGATCGGGTACGGACGGCGTCCATGGCACCCGCGCCGGTGTCGTCGTGGGCGCAGAACGTGAGCAGGGTGAAGTCGGCGTCCTCGAGGGTGGCCGGTGCGGCGAGTACGCCGGAGACCTCGTCCACGAGTTCCTGGAGGTCGTCGCGCATCGCCGTCCCACCTTTCGCCGGTGACCGACAGGCGCAGTCTGTACATCTGTATGAAAACACGCCCGTGTGTTCTGTGCATCTGTCGCTGGCTCACAGCGCGGGCCGTGCCTAGCGTCGAGGCTGACCGTCCACCCCTGGTCCACGCCTGGAGGTTCCGTGGTTCTGCAGAAGGCATTGCTGGCGGCGTCCTCCCGGCCCGGGTTGCGGCGGTTCGTGACCGGCAACCCGGCGTCCCGCCGTGTCGTCGACCGCTTCGTTGCCGGCGAGGGCCTCGCCGACGCCCTTGCCGCCGTGCGCGCACTGCACGCCGACGGCATCGACGTCACGCTCGACCACCTCGGTGAAGACATCACCGACCGCGCGGAGGGCGAGCGCTCCCGCGACGCCTACCTCGCCCTGCTCGAGGCGCTGGCGCCGCTCCACCTGGGCCGCGGTGCCGAGGTGTCGGTGAAGCTGTTGGCGTTCGGCCAGGCGCTCCCCGACGGCGGCACGGAGCTCGCCCTGCAGCTGGTGAAGCCGGTCGTCGAGGCGGCCACCGCGTTGGGCACCACGGTGACCCTCGACATGGAGGACTCCCGGACCGTCGACTCCACGCTCGCCGTCCTCGCCCAGCTGCGCGAGGACCACCCCGCCACCGGGGCCGTGCTGCAGGCGGCCCTGTTCCGCAGCGAGGACGACGCGAAGGCCCTCGCCGTGACGGGATCCCGCGTGCGGCTGGTCAAGGGCGCCTACAACGAGCCGGCCACCGTCGCCCACCAGGACAAGAAGGCGGTCGACGCCGCTTACGTCCGGTGCCTGGAGATCCTGATGAGCGGCCCGGGCTATCCGATGGTCGGCTCGCACGATCCGGCGCTGATCGAGCGCGCGCACGAGCTGGCCGCGCAGAACTCGCGTCCGGCCGACTCCTGGGAGGTGCAGATGCTCTACGGCATCCGCCCCGTCGAGCAGCGCCGGCTCGCGGCCGCGGGCACCCGCGTGCGCGCCTACGTCCCGTACGGCGTCGACTGGTACGCGTACTTCATGCGCCGGCTGGCCGAGCGGCCCGCCAACGTCCGGTTCTTCCTCCGCTCGCTCGTCACCCAGTCCTGAACAGCACGTCCTGAACCACCTGTCCTGAGAGGTCCTGTCATGGATGCCGTCACCCGCGTCCCGGCACCGCGCAACGAGCCGGTGCTCAGCTACGCCCCCGGTTCGGCCGAGCGGGCGGCCCTGGAGGGTCGCCTCGCCGAGCTGGCGGCGGATCCGGTGGAGCTGACCGCCACCATCGGCGGCACGCAGCGGATGGCGGGGGGCGAGCGGTTCGACGTCGTCCAGCCGCACCGGCACGCCGCCGTCCTCGGCACCTCGGCGAACGCCACCCACGCCGACGCGCAGGAGGCGATCCGGTGCGCGAAGCACGCGGCGCCGGCGTGGCGGGACCTGTCCTACGACGACCGCGCCGCGGTGTTCCTGAAGGCCGCCGACCTGCTGGCCGGGCCGTGGCGGCAGACGCTCAACGCCGCCACCATGCTCGGGCAGAGCAAGACCGCGACCCAGGCCGAGATCGACGCGGCGTGCGAGCTGATCGACTTCTGGCGGTACAACGTGCACTTCGGCCGGCAGATCATGGCCGAGCAGCCGGAGTCCTCACCCGGCGTCTGGAACCGTGTCGACCACCGGCCGCTCGAGGGCTTCGTCTACGCGGTCACGCCGTTCAACTTCACCGCGATCGCCGGCAACCTGCCGACCGCTCCGGCGCTCATGGGCAACACCGTGGTGTGGAAGCCGGCGCCGACGCAGCAGTTCGCCGCCCACTTCCTGATGCGGCTGCTCGAGGCGGCCGGGCTGCCACCGGGCGTGATCAACATGTTGCCGGGCGACGGCATCCCCGTCTCCGAGGTGGCGCTGGCCGACCGAGACCTGGCCGGCATCCACTTCACCGGCTCCACCGCGGTGTTCCAGCACCTGTGGCGGACGGTCGGGGACAACATCGCCTCCTACCGCGGCTATCCGCGGATCGTCGGCGAGACCGGCGGCAAGGACTTCGTCGTCGCGCACGCCTCGGCCGACGTCGACGTGCTGCGGACCGCGCTGATCCGGGGCGCCTTCGAGTACCAGGGCCAGAAGTGCTCCGCAGCCTCGCGCGCCTACGTGCCGCGCAGCGTCTGGTCGAGCTTGCGCGACGACCTGATCGCCACCACCGAGGCCCTGCCCATGGGCGACGTCACGGACCTCTCCAACTTCATGGGCGCGGTCATCGACCGGAGGTCGTTCTCGAGGCTCTCCGGCGTCCTCGAGCGGGCGAAGGACGACGATGCGCTGACCGTCGTCGCCGGTGGCACGGCGGATGACTCCGAGGGCTTCTTCGTGCGCCCGACGATCATCGAGGGCACCGATCCGAACCACGACGTCTTCACCACCGAGTACTTCGGGCCGGTGCTGGCGGTGCACGTCTACGACGACGCCGACTACGACACGGTGCTCGCCCAGATGGAGTCGGTGTCGCCGTACGCCCTCACCGGCGCGGTCATCGCCCAGGACCGCGCCGCGATCGCGCACGCCCAGCAGCTCCTGCGCTACGCGGCGGGCAACTTCTACGTCAACGACAAGCCCACCGGCGCCGTCGTCGGCCAGCAGCCGTTCGGCGGCGGGCGGGCGTCGGGCACCAACGACAAGGCCGGTGCCCCGCAGAACCTGCAGCGCTGGACGAGCACCCGGTCGATCAAGGAGACGTTCGCGCCCGCCACCGATCACCGCCACCCACACATGGATTGAGCGGAGTGGATTGGGGGGGGG
>JAOPWJ010000120.1 GCA_025965715.1 Blastococcus sp.
ATGAACCTGCTGAGCGTCTCGTCCAATGCTCAGCTCCTCGTCACGGGGCTCACGGTCATCGTGGCGGTCGTCGCCGACCGCATCCGGCGCAGGTAGCGCCCCGACAGTTCTCCCCTCAGACAAGAGCCCAAGCCGACGGATGTTGTCGGCCGAGAGAAGAGAAGGCATTGATGGCAACAGCAAGGCACGCGGAGATCGTCGGCGGTGGGCTGGCAGGCCTGGCCATGGCGACTGCCCTCGGGCAGCGAGGCTGGACGGTCAGGGTCCACGAACGCGCATCCCAGCTGCGGATGTTCGGCGCGGGCATCTGGATCTGGGAGAACGGCCTCAAGTCGCTGGGAGTCCTCGGCGTCGCGGACCAGGCCATGTCGCGCGCCAAGGCCATCTCAGCATTCGACATCCGGGATCAGGACGGCCAGGCGATGATGCAACGGCCGTTCGCCGACGGGGACCGGATGCTGCTCCCGCCGCGGGCGGACCTCTACGACGCGTTGATCGCCGGCGCGACGAAGTACGGCGCCGACATAGTCACGGACTCGCCGGTCCGTTCCGCGACGCCGGAGGGGGAGATCCTTCTCGAGGACGGCACCACGCTGCGAGCCGACCTGGTCGTCGCGGCGGACGGCGCGTACTCCAGGCTGCGGGAGTCCCTCTTCCTCACCAAGAAGGTCGACTATCTGTGGGAGGGCTACATCCGGCTCCTGATCCCACGCCTGCCGGACTACTCCGACAGCGTCATCAGCGAGTACTGGAACGGTAGCCGCCGCCTCCTCTACTGCCCGTGCACGGACGAGTTCAACTACATCTGCCTTGCCTGCTCGGTGGACGACGTCCGCGCGCGGCAGGTCCCGGTCGACAAGGCGACATGGCTGGAGAGCTTTCCGCAGCACGCCGCCATCATCGAGCGGTTCCCCGAGGAAGCCCGCTGGGACCGCGCCGTCAACGTGACCTGCCGCCGTTGGTCCTCCGGTCGGGGGGTCGTGATCGGTGACGCGGCGCACGGGCAGCCGCCGAACCTGGGTCAGGCGGCCAACATGACCTTCACGAACGTCGTCTCGCTGGCGGCCGCGGTCGATTCGGCGACGGACATTCCCAGTGCCCTGCGGTCCTGGGAGGCGACCGAGCGCCCCCTCAGCGACCATGTCCAGCGCTGGTCCCAGCTCTACGGAAAGATCGTCGGTCACTGGCCGGAGAACCTCTCGCCCCAGCGGACCAAGTTCCTCCAGTTCGCCACCGGTCTCCCGTGGGTCCAGGACCAGTTCAACCGTGCCGCTCGGCACACGCCGTACGGCGCGTAGGGCAACGCCGTGCCGATCGCGCAGATCAACGGTGTCTCCATCTCCTATGAGAGCGACGGGGAAGGGGAGCCTTTCGTCTTCGTCGGGGGGACCGGCGTCGGCGGAGGAGTCTGGGCGCGCCAGGTGGAGCGTTTCCGGAGCTCCTTCAGGTGCATCACCTTCGACCTCCGCGGAACGGGTGCGAGCTCGGCACCCGACGAGCCGTACAGCGTCGAGATGTTCAGCGCCGACGTCTCAGGGCTCATGGACCATCTCGGGATCCGGTCCGCGCACTTCGCCGGCTTCAGCCTGGGGGCCGCGGTGATCCAGCGGTTGGCGATCAGCGACCCCGAACGGGTCCGGTCGGCGTCGCTGATCTCGACCTGGTCGTCGAGCCGGCGTGAACATCACATCCGGATGTGGTTCCAGGCGCGCAAGCGGGCGCTCGAGGAGGCGCCGCGGGAGGTCTTCCAGGCCTTCGGCTTCTGGATGTTCGCGCCGTCGGTCATCGATCACGAGCCGGAGGTGGTGGCGCGCGTCCAGGAAGTCTTCGCCGCCCACTCCTCGGCACAGCCGGTGCATGCCTACACCCGCCATTTCGAGGCGGACCTGGGGCACGAGACGCAGGACGAACTGTCCCGGATCCGGTGCCCGACCCTCGTGGTGTATGGGGACGAGGACCTCATCACCCTGCCTTGGTACAACCGCACGATCGCTGAGCTGATCCCGGGCGCCGTTCTCCGCGAGATCCCGCGCGCCGGGCACTTCCTGTGGCTGGAGCGACCGGACCAGCTGAACACCGCGATCGAGGAATTCCTCGTCGCATCGGGCTTTCTCTCAATGAATGGATGCTGACGTGACAAGTGTGGAGAGCTGGGAACGAGAAGAGTTCCGGGTGCCCGGTCTTGCCGAGCCGATCAGTCACTACACGGACGCCGTCGTGGCGGGACCGTTGGTGTTCATCTCCGGATGCGCCCCCGTCGATTCGTCGGGGCGACTGGTGGGCAGCGACATCCGGGCGCAGGCCAGACAGGTCCACGAGAACCTCAAGCTCGTTCTCGATGCCACCGGTAGCGACTTCTCGCAGATCACCAAGGTCGTCGTGTACGTCACCGACATGTCGGAACGGGAAGCGATCAACGACGTCCGGCGCGAGTACTTCGGATCGGCCCGGCCGGCGAGCACGCTGGTCGAGGTGGCCGCCCTGGCCATCCCCGGGATGCGGGTGGAGATCGAGGCGACCGCGGTGCGAGGCACTGCGGCCGGCGCTGACCCGGCGTGACGGCCGATACCGACCACGAAGGCGGCCCGGTAGCCCTCGTGACGGGGGCGTCCTCAGGCATCGGCAAGGGGATCGTCGAGGCGCTCGTGGCCCACGGGTTCCGGGTCGGCGCGGTCTCCCGGAGCGGGGGCGCGGGGTTCGCCGGGACGCCGTCCGTCCGCTCCTATGCATGCGACGTCCGCGATCCGGTGGCCGTTCAGGCCACGATCGAGGAGGTCGCTGAGGACTTCGGCCGCCTCGACGGCCTCGTCAACTGCGCCGGTGCGTTGGTCGAGGCGCCGCTGGAGGAGGTGACCGACGAGCAGATCCGCCTCCAGTTCGAGGTCAACGTCTTCGGAACGCTGTACACGTGTCGCTCGGCGGCGCCGTTCCTTGGCGTCAACGGCGGATCGATCGTCAATGTCAGCTCCCTCCTGACCCGACGCACCTGGCCGGGCACGGCGGTGTACACGGGGACGAAGGGGGCCGTGGAGGCGCTGTCGCGGACGTTGGCGCACGAGCTGGCCGAGAGCGGGATCCGGGTCAACGTCGTTTCGCCCTCGATGGTGCGCAGCGGCATCTACATCGCGGCCGGTATGAGTCCGGACGCGTACGACGACCTGCTCGACGAATGGCAGGAGCGCTTTCCGCTGGGGCGGGTGGGCGAACCGGCCGATGTGGCGGGGATCGTCGCTTTCCTGCTGTCGCCCATGTCCTCCTGGATCACCGGCACGAACATCCCGGTCGATGGAGGCCGCGGTGTCGCGTAGCCGGTGCCGGCCACGCCGGTGCCCGGCTCAACGAGGCCGGCCGGGGTGACCACCGGCCGCCTCGGCGTGCTCGCCCCGTACCTCGCCGTGCTGACGTTCAGCGCCGCGGGCTTCGGCAGCCTCTACCTGCTGTTCGCGACGGTCCCCGTGCTCGCGTCCGGCACCGGGGGGCGGTTCGGTGCCGGGCTGTCCACTGCCGTGTTCATGGGAACGACGGTCCTCGTCCAGTTCTGGCTGCCACGGCTGGCGACTCGGGTTCGACCACACGTTCTCGTCGCCGCGAGCCTGCTCCTCCTGGCGCTGCCCGCGCCGTTCTACGGCTGGAGCGAGGACCTGTGGGCGGTGCTGCTGATCACGGCCGTCCGCGGGGCGGGGTTCGGAATCATCACGGTCGTCGGGGTGGCGCTGGTGTCCGCCTACAGTCCGGCGGGCCGGCAAGGCAGCGCGCTCGGGATCTACGGCCTGGCCACGTCGATCACCGGTGTGGTGGCCCCGCCGTTGGGTCTGGTGATGCTGCACTCCGGACAGGCAACCCATGCCTACCTGCTCGCGCTCCTGGTTCCGGTGGGAGCACTGGCCTTGCTCGGCGTCGTGCGGCGAAGCTCGCCGGCGCCGTTGGCCACGACCGGACCCGGCCGTCGAGGTCTGTCTCGGGTCTGGCGCGACCGCCGCCTGATGACGCCCGCGCTGCTCTTCCTGCCCTGTGCGGTCGCATACGGCGGGCTCTACAGCTTCCTCCCGCTGTCCTCGGCCGATGCCCCGGGCGCCCTGCTCGCCTTCGGCGCGGGGTTCGCGGCCGCCCGCTTCTTCTGCGGGCCGATCGCCGACGCGGTACGTGCCGATCTGCTCGCGGTACCCCTGCTGGCACTCAGTCTGCTGGGTGTGCTCCTCGCTGCCTGGACGACAGGCTGGTTGTTGATGCTCTCCTCGCTCGTGGCCGGGATCGGCATCGGCGGCCTCGCCACGGCATCGCTGGTGGCGATCATGGCGCAGGCGCGCGCGGGCGAGGGTGCGCTCGCGTCCTCGGTCTGGAACTTGACGTTCGATCTCGGCATCGCGTTCGGCGGCCTCGGACTGGGGATGCTCGCCGTGGTGAGCAGCTATCTCGTCGTCTATCTCGCCGCTGCAGGCTGTGTCGCCGTCGCCTTCTGCGTGGCCGTACTGCAGGTGATCCGGCGCGTGCCCGACACGGCCTGATCGGCCAGAGGAGGGGCAGAGTCACAGGAAAGAGGCAGGCGTGTCCTCCGACGCGCCGCAGCTCCCTTCGAGCCCGTCCTTGGACCGTGACGGCACAGCGGCCCCACATCGCAACAGCAGGGAGAACAGATGTCCCAGATCGAGCAGCCGACGGGCAGCGAGTACATCCCGCGGCCGGAAACGCTGACCGCTGAGTACCTCCGGGACATCCTCGACGACTTCTGCATGAGCAGATGGAATGGGAACAGGGACACCGTCGCGGCAGCGGGGAGGTGGAAGGACTGGCCGCTCGTCGTCCGCATGGCGGACGTGCGGAAGGACTTCACGATCCTCATCGACAATGGCCTCGTGCGCGCGGTCAGGGTCGGGCTGCCGGAACGTCCGCGGATGGTCTGCGTGATGGTCGCCGAGACCATGCAGCGCATCTACTACCAGGAGACGACCGTGGCGCTCGAGTCCATCGCGGGCCGGATCGGGGTCCGGGGGAACGAGATCGATCGCCGTCGCCTGCTCACGGCGATGTCCTACCTCACGTGGTGACTCCCACCCGTCCGGCGGCCCGCTACGGAACGCCCCGCGATTCGACCTCGTCGCCGCCGACGAGGTCGATCATCGTGCCGGTCGACGCCGCGATCGGCCAGGCCGGAGCCGGGAAACACCGTCCGCTCGGCGTCGACGACATGGAACACCACGGGCTGTGCCGCCTCCGTGCGGTCCGGGCGGCGGCGCGCCCGGGACCATGACCTGGAGCCACTCGTCCAGTGCGTCCAGGCCGACGTCGGCGGGGAGCGGGCGCTCGGCCAGCAACCCGAGCGGCTCGTCGTGGGGCGCCGGGGTGGTGCCACGACGACGAGGGCGCCATCGGTCCTCCTGCCGCACGGGGGCCTCCCCGTCCCGCTCTAGGCTCGTGCCGTGCTCTCCTGGCCCGCCCCGCTGCTGCCGACCCTGCCCGGGACCGGCCCCGTGCTCAAGGTCCACGACACCGCCCGCGGTGAGGTGGTGGCCACGAGCCCCGGCCCCACGGCGCGCATGTACGTCTGCGGCATCACCCCCTACGACGCCACACACCTCGGCCACGCCGCCACGTACCTGGCCTTCGACCTGATCAACCGGATGTGGCGGGACGCCGGCCACGCCGTGCACTACGTGCAGAACGTCACCGACATCGACGACCCGCTGCTCGAGCGCGCCGACCGCGACCACGAGGACTGGATCGTCCTCGGCATGCGAGAGACGGCACTGTTCCGCGAGGACATGACGGCCCTGCGGGTGCTCCCGCCCGAGGACTACGTCGGCGCCGTCGAGTCGATCCCGCGGATCGTCGTCCACATCGAGGCCCTGCTCGACGAGGGGCTGGCCTACGTCCTCGAGGACGGCACCGGCGACATCTACCACGACGTGGCGCGGGCGCCCGGGTTCGGCGGAGAGTCCGGTTACGACGAGACGACGATGCTCCGGTTCTTCGCCGAGCGTGGAGGAGACCCCGAGCGCCCGGGCAAGCGTCAGCCGCTCGACCCGATGCTGTGGCGTGGCCGCCGTCCGGGGGAACCGTCCTGGCCGGGCCCGCGGGGCACCGAGGGCCGGCCGGGCTGGCACATCGAGTGCGCGACGATCGCCCTGAACACGAGCGGCATGGGCTTCGACGTCCAGGGCGGCGGCAGCGACCTGGTCTTTCCGCACCACGAGTACTCCGCGGTGCACGCCGAGGCGCTGAACGCCATGGCGACAGGGGAGGAGCGGCCCTTCGCCCGGGCCTACGTGCACGCGGCGATGATCGGCCTGGATGGCGAGAAGATGAGCAAGAGCCGCGGCAACCTGGTGTTCGTCTCCCGGCTGCGCGGCGAGGGGGTCGATCCCATGGCGATCCGCCTGGCCCTGCTGTCGGGCCACTACCGCACCGACCGCGCCTGGACGGCGGAGCTTCTCCGGACGGCGGAAGAGCGGTTGGCCACCTGGCGGCGCGCGGCGGCGCTGGACGCCGGCGCTCCCGCCGCGCCGGTGCTGCAGGGCCTCCGCGAGCGCCTGGCCCACGACCTCGACAGCCCCGGCGCCGTCGCGCTGGTCGACGCGTGGGCAGCCGAGACGCTGGCCGGCCCCGCCGACGCCGAGGAGGAGGCGCCGCGGATCGTGTGCGACGCCGTCGACGCGCTGCTCGGTGTCGCTCTGGGGGACTGTGGATGACCCCGCCGTTCCGGTTCACCGACCGGGTGATGCGGGAGGCTGCCGAGGAGCATCTCGCCGCGGCCGCCACCCGCGTCGCGGGCTCCCGGGGGCGGGTCCACCCGGAGCCCGAGGACCCGCTGCGGACTGCGTTCGAGCGCGACCGCGACCGCATCCTGCACGCCAAGGCCTTCCGCCGGCTCAAGCACAAGACCCAGGTCTTCCTCAATCCCGACGGCGACCACTTCGTGACGCGGCTGACGCACACGCTGCAGGTCACCCAGGTCGCCCGGTCGCTGGCCCGGGCGCTGGGGCTCAACGAGACCCTCGCCGAGGCGATCGCGCTGGCCCACGACGTCGGCCACTCACCCTTCGGCCACCTCGGTGAGGACGCGCTCGAGCCCTACGTCCCCGGCGGCTGGCACCACGCCGCGCAGGGCGTGCGCATCGTCGAGGTGCTCGAGCACCTGAACCTCACCTGGGAGGTGCGCGACGGAATCCGGGCCCACAGCTGGAAGATCGACCCGCCGCCGGCGACCCGCGAGGGTGAGTGCGTGCGCTACGCCGACCGGATCGGCTACCTGTCCCACGACGCCCTCGACGCGATCCGGGCCGGCGTGGTGCGGCCCGACGACCTCCCGGACCGGGCCCGGGCGGTATTCGGGGCGCCGGGCAGCGAGATGGTGGGGACGATGATCGAGGCCGTCGTCCAGGGTTCGCTGTCCCCCGGCAACACAGCAGGCGACGTCGTCATGGCGCCGGAGCCGCTCGAGGCGATGCACGAGCTGCGGGCCTTCATGTTCGGCCGGGTCTACAACTCCGAGACGGCGGCCGGGCAGAAGCACGTGGCGATCGACGTCATCCGGAGGTTGGTCGACCACCACCTGGCGCATCCGGAGCTCATCCCGGCCTCCTACCGCGACACGGAGGCCGACCCGGTCACTCAGGTCGTCGACTACGTGTCCGGGATGACCGACCGCTTCGCCCTGGCGATGCACGACCGGCTCTTCGACGCCGATGCCGCATCCAGGCTGACGCCGCTGCTGCGCATCCGGTAGACCGGGGCCTCGGCTGACGCCGTGGTTGACAGGTCGACACTCGTGACGGTCCGCCGGTGCTCCCGCCGATTGTCGAGTTGTTGTCGCCGACACGCGAGAACACGCCGCCGCGAGCGACAACAAGTCGGCACTCGGGCCGACGGAGCACCGGATGGGCCCGCGACCTCAGCCGCCCGAGGCTCCCCGGCGGCGGAGGTAGCGCTCGAACTCGCGGGCGATCGTGTCGCCGTTGGCCTGCGACAGGTCGGTCTCGGTGGCCCGCTCCTCGAGGGAACGCACGTACTCGACGATCTCGTCGTCCTCGTTGGCCATCTCGTCGACGGTCTTGACCCAGTCGTCGGCCTGCTGCGGCAGGGCACCCAGCGGCACCGCCAGCTCGAGCACCTCCTCGACCCGCTGCAGCAGCGCCACGGTCGCCCGCGGCGACGGCGGCTGCGACACGTAGTGCGGCACCGCGGCCCAGAAGCTGATCGCCGGCAGTCCCGCTTGCACGCAGGCGTCCTGGAAGATGGCGAGGATGCCGGTCGGCCCTTCGTACCGCGAGGTCTCCAGCCCGTAGGCGCGAGCGGATTCCTGGTCGTAGGCCGACCCGGTGACCGGCGTCGGGCGGGTGTGCGGTGTGTCGGCGAGCAGGGCCCCCAGCGCGACGACGATCTGCACGTCGAGCTCGGTCAGGACCGCCAGCAGCTCGTCGCAGAAGCCCCGCCAGCGCATGTTGGGCTCGATGCCGCGGATCAGGACCACGTCCCGCTCGCTCCCCGGGGGACGGGCGACCGAGATGCGGGTGGTCGGCCACTCGATCCGGCGGCTGACCCCGCCGATCAGCGACACGGTGGGCCGGTTGACCTGGAAGTCGTAGTAGTCCTCGGGGTCCAGCGCCGCCAGGGGTGTGGCGTCCCAGATCAGCTCGAGGTGCTCCACCGCCCCGGTCGCGGCGTCCCCGGCGTCGTTCCAGCCCTCGAACGCGACGACCACGACCGGATCGTTGAGCTGGGGCAGGTCCGCTGAGGAGGACTTGGGGTCGATCACCTCTGCCAGCCTACGTCGATCCCGCGGACCGGATCGTGCCCTCACCACCGTCGATGTGGGTCCACTCTCGGGAACGCCCGAACCGGTCGGGGCGCCGCGCGTCTACTCTTGTTCGGTGTCTGCCCACGACCCCTCCCTCCGCCCGGATGCGACGGCGGAGCTGACCGCGCTGCTCGCGGAGCGGATCCTGGTGCTCGACGGGGCGATGGGCACCGCGATCCAGCGCGACCGTCCGGACGAGGCGGGCTACCGCGGGGAGCGGTTCGCCGACTGGCCGAGCGACGTGCAGGGCAACAACGACCTGCTCAGCATCACCGCGCCGGCGATCATCGCCGAGATCCACCGTGAGTACCTCGAGGCCGGCGCCGACCTGATCGAGACCAACACGTTCAACGCGACCTCGATCTCGCTGAGCGACTACGGCATGGCCGACCTCGCCTACGAGCTCAACGTGGCCTCCGCCCGGATCGCGCGCCACGAGTGCGACGCGATGACCGCTCGCACGCCGGACAAGCCGCGCTACGTGGTCGGCGCCCTGGGCCCGACCAGCCGGACGGCGTCCATCTCGCCCGACGTGAACGACCCCGGCGCCCGCAACGTCACCTTCGACGAGCTGGTCGGGGCCTACCTCACCGCGGCCAACGGACTCGTCGACGGGGGCTCCGACGTCCTCTGCGTCGAGACGATCTTCGACACGCTCAACGCCAAGGCGGCGATCTTCGCGCTGGAGACGCTGTTCGAGGAACGCGGACGGCGCTGGCCGGTGATGATCTCCGGCACGATCACCGACGCTTCCGGGCGCACGCTCTCCGGCCAGGTCACCGAGGCGTTCTGGTACTCCGTGCGGCACGTGAACCCGATGCTCGTGGGGCTGAACTGTGCGCTGGGCGCCAAGGAGATGCGGCCCTACATCGCGGAGCTGGCGCGGGTCGCGGACACGTTCGTCTCCTGCTATCCGAACGCCGGCCTGCCGAACGCGTTCGGCGAGTACGACGAGTCGCCCGAGGAGACCGCCGCCATCCTCGGGGAGTTCGCCGGCAGCGGCTTCGTCAACCTCGTCGGCGGCTGTTGCGGCACGACCCCCGCGCACATCGCCGCGATCGCCGCCGCCGTCGAGGGCCGCGCACCCCGCGCGCCGGTCGAGGCCCGCCCGGCGCTCCGGCTCTCCGGACTCGAGCCGCTCACGGTCACCGACGACACCCTGTTCGTGAACGTGGGCGAGCGGACGAACATCACCGGCTCCGCCCGCTTCCGCAACCTGATCAAGGCCGGCGACTATCCCGCCGCGCTCGCCGTCGCCCGCCAGCAGGTCGAGGCCGGCGCGCAGGTCATCGACATCAACATGGACGAGGGGATGATCGACGGCGTCG